>CAZUGI010000001.1:0-95909 GCA_964619855.1 uncultured Geobacter sp.
TGGCAACCGTGTCGGCGTGTGCTTCATCGATCTTGACCACTTCAAAGCTGTTAATGACAGCTTTGGCCACAACGTGGGTGATCTGGTGCTTAAAGAGTTTGCCGGCCTGATATTGGAAAAAATAAGAGGTGAGGATGTTGCAGTGCGATGGGGGGGCGAGGAGTTTATTATTCTGCTTTCGCATACAGCCTGTGAATCCGCAGCATCTCTGGCTGAACGTATCCGGAGCAGTTTTGAGCTGATTCCCAACAGTGCTGCTCCACTTGAAATTACAGCCAGTTTTGGGGTGGCGCAACTGTTGGAAGGCGAGCATGAGGATGACCTTATAAAAAGGGCGGATGATGCATTATACCGAGCCAAAAGTGAAGGGCGTAACCGGGTTGTAATCGGATAATATGGCGCTGTGAGTTTCAGAATTACAGGATCAAAATAAACTTGACTTGATTGCATGAGAACTATACGCTCCCCTTGAAATCAAACAATAGTCCGGAGGAAACCATTATGTCAGACAGTGCCAGATCACTTGAGACTCTTATGCTTCACGCAGGTCAGTCACCTGACCCAACGACCCTTTCACGTGCTGTTCCGATCTACCAGACCACCTCCTATGTATTTAAAAATTCAGAGCACGCTGCCAACCTTTTTGGACTGAAGGAGTTTGGTAATATCTACACCCGGCTTATGAACCCGACCAGTGACGTGCTTGAGCAGCGCCTAGCGGCGCTTGACGGCGGTGTTGCGGCCCTTACTGTTGCTTCCGGGCAGGCTGCCATTACATATGCCGTGCTGAACATTGCCCAGGCAGGCCAGAATATTGTGTCAACTAACTATCTTTACGGCGGCACCTATAATCTTTTCCACTACACTCTCCCCAAGCTTGGCATCACGGTAAAGTTTGTCGATACCTCCAATCCGGAAAATGTCCGTAATGCGATCGATGAAAATACCAGAATGGTTTACAGCGAATCAGTCGGAAACCCGAAGAACAATGTCGATGATTTTGAGGCAATAGCCGCTGTGGCCCATCAGGCTGGTATCCCTTACGTTGTTGATAATACTGTCACCACGCCGTTTCTGTTCAAACCGCTTGAACATGGTGCCGACATAGTTGTCTATTCGCTGACAAAGTTTATCGGCGGACATGGCACCAGCATCGGCGGCGCTATTGTTGATGGCGGCAAGTTCCCATGGAATAACGGCCGGTTTCCGGAATTCACCGAACCTGACCCATCCTATCATGGTCTGGTATTCTGGGAGGCTCTCGGCAATATCTCCTACATAATTAAAATGCGGATTTCCCTGCTGCGTGATATGGGAGCCTGCATTTCACCCTTCAACTCGTTTCAAATTCTGCAGGGTTTGGAAACGTTGCATGTCCGGATGGCTCGCCATGTTGAAAATGCCAGAGCTGTGGCAAAGTGGCTGGAAGCCCACCCGCTGGTCAGCTGGGTCAATTATCCCGGACTTGCGAGTCATAAGGACCATGCCAGGGCGCTTCACTATCTGCCTAAGGGGGAGGGGGCAATTATTGGATTCGGCATCAAAGGCGGTTTGGAAGCCGGTCGGAAGTTCATTGACAGCGTCAAGCTGCTCTCTCATCTGGCAAATATCGGTGATGCAAAGTCACTGGTTATCCACCCGGCTTCTACCACTCATCAGCAACTTTCTTCCGATGAGCAGGTTGCATCAGGTGTGACAGCAGATTTCATAAGGCTTTCCGTAGGCATAGAATTTATAGACGATATAATTGCAGATATTGAGCAGGCGCTGGTCGCGTCTCAGAAATAGTACAGACGTTTTTTAGGACGATATGCGGGCAGCCCTTGTGGTTGCCCGTTTTTTTGTGTAGTATCTGGATATGTTTGGACTGATTACTCAATAACCCCAATTCAGCATAGGAGCTGACTAATGTATAATCTCACTATCAGAACCAGTTTCGCCGCTGCGCATAATTTGATCAACTACCAGGGGGACTGTGAAAATCTGCATGGTCATAACTGGAAAGTGGAAGTTTCCGTAACGGCCCGCGATCTCGATCAGGCCGGACTGGGAATTGATTTTAAAATTCTGAAAAAGGAGGCAGGAGTTGTGATTAATGAACTCGACCATAAGTACCTTAATGATAATCCTGCCTTTCAGACGATTTCTCCATCATCGGAGCATATCTCACGCTACCTGTTTCATCGCATATCTGAACGCCTGAACAATGATAACATTAAAGTGGCTTCTATTACGGTCTGGGAATCTGAAAACGCTTCGGCCTGTTACTATGAATGAACCGGCCTACATCAGCGAAATTTTCTCGTCTATTCAGGGCGAAGGGATGCTTGCCGGTCGCCGGCAGATATTTGTCAGGTTGAGCGGCTGTAATCTTGATTGTCTCTATTGCGATACAAACTTTGAAAAAACCGATGTTTGCAGAATTGAATCCGGCCCAGGTTCAGGCCACTTTAACGACTGTCCCCAGCCGCTGCCACTAAAAAAGCTGATTGCGATTATTGCTGACTGGCAGTCTCTGCTGCCGGGGGCTCATCATTCCATCAGTTTTACCGGAGGAGAGCCGCTACTGAGTGTTGATACACTGGCCAAGTGGCTTCCTAAAATCAGAAAGCTTATCCCTGTCCATCTCGAAACCAACGGAATTATGAATATCGCTCTGCTGAAAGTTATCAAACATATTGATTACATCAGCATGGACATTAAGCTCCCATCAACATCCGGGTGCACGGAACATTTATGGGCATTGCACAGTATGTTTCTATCTCATGCACAAAATGTTAACGTCTCAGTCAAAGTTGTTGTGGGGGACCTGACTGATGATCAGGAAATCACCAAGGTGTGTGAAATTGTTTCCAGTTCAGACAGGGTAATTCCTTTGTTTTTACAGCCCCTCTCGTTGCCGGATGGTAGTGTCGGTGTAGCGCCACGGCACATTTTGAGGTTGCAGGAATTGGCCTCCTCCAGATTGCCGGATGTCAGGGTTATTCCTCAGATGCATAAAATTCTAGGTGTTTTATGATTATAGAAGAGATGACCATGCCGGAGTTTGAGGCCGGTCTTTCTGAAACCAGAACAGTTCTTATTCCGTTCGGGTCGGTGGAAGAGCATGGGCCGCATCTGCCGCTCTCTACAGATACTTTTGAAGCCTATCAGGTCTGCGTCAAGGCTTCTGAACACCACACTATTTTTGTTGCTCCTCCGGTGCATTACGGAAATTGCAGGTCAACATCATGCCACCCGGGCACCATATCCATTTCAACAGCAACACTCAAAGCCCTCTTCAAAGACATCGTGCATTCACTCCGCAGTCATGGACTTAAGACGTTCATTGCTGTGAGCGGGCATGCCGGGGGAGCTCATTGTATGGCTCTCCAGGAGGCTGGAGAGGAACTTATCGCCCGGTTCGACGATATTTCTGTCGCGGTGGTGACTGAGTTCCTGCTGGCCCGTGATCTTGGGAAGGAACTGATCGAAACCGCCGGCGACTGTCACGCAGGTGAAATTGAAACTTCAAGAATTCTGCACTCCCGCCCGGACCTGGTCAAGGGCACGGCACCTGCCGAGTACCCGTCATTTCCGGCCGGTATTCTGGTTCGAGATAAGCGCCGGTATTGGCCGGGTGGGGTCTGGGGTGACCCCGGCAAGGCATCGGCAGCCAAAGGGGCCGCTATTGAAGGTCTGGTAGTTGATGGGCTGCTAAAACTTATACGTAATATTGAGGAATCCGATTGCAGAAAACTTCAAGCATAATATCAACAATTGAACTTAACAGGCTTATAAATATAACATTATGTGATGAAACAAGGCACTATTTTGGCGGCTATTTTCATGTAAAGGTTCTGGCTTTTTGTGATGTGCCGCTACTGGAAGAATTTTTTGACAGCCACGATGCCTTTTTGGACGCCAGAAACAGGATGGGTGAGTCTATCCGCTTTGAACGGGTTCTTGAAAAAATGGCTGTACCTGAAAACGAAACTGAGGCAGTCTGCGGACAGCTGGTGCTAGCGTTTAAAGCAACTGCACTCGCATATCTTGCCGCACCCGATTTTGCCGGGCGCTTTGTGCGCGGTGCCTACCAGAAGTGCATCAATCAGCCGCTTAAACGGAGTTTTTCAAGTGCCTGACGCATCACTGCCTGTTGCCGAAATTGACAAGCTGGCATTTGGCGGCAATGGCGTGTGCCGGATTGATGGCAAGGTCTGCTTTGTTCCATTCAGCTGTCCTGGCGATAAAGTCCGGCTCAAAATCACGGCGCAGAAAAAATCATATAGTTCAGCCGATATAATTGAACTTATTTCTCCATCGCCCTTGCGAACAGTGCCGGAATGCCCGATCTTTGGTTCCTGCGGCGGCTGCAACTGGCAGCATGTCAGTTATCCGGTCCAGTTGGAGCAGAAGCATCGGATATTTGCCGATACCTTATGGCGCGGTGCCAGAGTTTCGGGGGAAGTTGTCAAGGATGTCATTGCCGCTCCCGCCAGCTATGCGTACCGCAGTCGGGTTCAGTTCAAAGTCTCTTTCAAGCAGGACAAGCTGAAGATCGGCTTTTTCAGGCATAACTCTCATATTGTGGAGGACGCAGTAACAGGCTGCCCGATAGCAGTTACTCAGATTAATGAGCTGCTGGCTAGTTTTAGATCTTTGCTTCCTGCCTTTTCTGAGTTGGAACATATTTCCCAGATCAATATTGATGCCGGTGTTCATGGTCCGATTGCCATCGTTTGCTACAACGGCCAGAATAGCTCGCTGATCAGATCTTTTCTGGTAAACCGAGCTTCCGATCTGATACCTTGTGCCGGCCTTCTTCTGCAGACTTCTAAAAAATCAATTCCTGAGATTTTGTTCGGCAACTGTGACAACTGCTATGAAATGCCCGGATCCGGAGCCGAAAAAAACCTTTGTCTGCTCACGTACCGGGCCGGTGGTTTTGCTCAGGTAAATCATTGCCAGAATATCACTCTGCTGTCTGAAATCAGGCGTCTTGGCCGCTTTGTCTCTTCTGAAAATATGCTGGATCTTTATTGCGGCAACGGGAATTTTACTATTCCACTTGCGTCCGACGTCTCTCGTCTGCTCGGTATTGAAGGTTTTGAAGAGTCGATAAAATCTGCAAAGCATAACTGTGCGATCAATGCAGTTAAAAATGTAGAATTTGTGTGCGATGAGGTCTGCAGCGGGTTGAAACGTCTCGTCAGTAATGGCCGGACATTTGATACTGTTCTCCTGGACCCTCCCAGATCAGGAGCCGGAGATGCCGTTCCTTATATTGTACGACTCAACCCGACCAGAATTATCTACGTTTCATGTGATCCCGGCACGCTTGCCAGGGATTGCGGTCTACTGGCCGGTTTTGGGTATCGTGTTCTGGAGTCTGTCCCGCTTGATATGTTTCCGCAGACGTATCACATTGAAAGCGTCACTCTGCTCGTAAAAATGTGAGAGAGGTATTTTTGTGAAAATATTTGCCAGATTGTTTTCGAAGTCACCTGACGATTTGCTTGCCAAGGGGGACCGGCTTCTGGAGTCTGAACGATTTTTTGATGCCAGAACATCTTATGAAGATGGCCTGCAAAGCTGTTCGGAAGAAGAGAGCAAGAGACTGAAGGAAGTCTTTAAAGAGCGGATCGACAAAGCCAATCTGAAACTGGCTGAACTAAATCTGGCGGAGGCCGAGTTCGCAATATCAAGGGGTGATTCTGATAAGGCTGCTGACCATCTTGAACTAGTAAAAACACTGACTTATGATGTGTGCATACGGGAAAAGGCGGAGAAACTCCTGAAAGATATTCATGTCTCAGGAGAAGCGCATGATGCCGTGGCTGCCCCCTCTTCATGCGGCTCCTGTTCACATACCAAGCCTGACGAGGATGATGGCAGCCATTATGTAGACGATTCCCTCCATCCGCTTGAGTATTTTGAGCTGCTCATACGTCAATTGCCTGAGGAACAGTATCGGAGATACTCAGGTTTGGGAGAGGATTTTGCATATGCCTATGTTGCGGCAAGTCAGGATAAGCATTTAGAAGCATTATCCTTATTCGATAAATGGTCATCTAACGCTGAGTCTGATGTCTATTACTGTGAACGGGGCAAGGTACTGCACCGTCTTGGTAGAGATGTTGAAGCAGAACAGCATCTTCGAGAGGCTGTGCAGTTAAATGAACACAACCCGCTGGCCTGGCTTAATCTTGCTCTTTTGCTGATAGAGAGTGCTCGGATTGATGAGGCCGTATTTGTTCTGGATGCGATGATCTCATCAGAAATGCTGGCTGAACAGGCCATGCTGATGCGTGGCGAAATTCTCGAATCAGCCGGCAGATCTGAAGAAGCCATTGAACAGTATTCCCGCTTATTGTCTACACCGTTTGCCCGTTCTGCCGCAGAGAAGCTGCATGGTGTTCTGCTCAAGTCAGATCGTCACAATGATGCAGCACTTGTTTTCAAACAGTTTCTAAGCAAATGCAGCCATTAATTTGCGATTGACTATAAAGCCAGACACGGCGATATTCGGAGGAAATGATGAATAAATCGGAGTTGGTGGAGCAGCTGGCAATAAATAAAGACATTCCTCATCGGCGGGCCGAAGAGGTTGTCAATCTGATTTTCTCGTCTCTGACCGATGCAATGGTGCGCGGGGATCGTATAGAAATCAGAGGGTTGGGAAGTTTTGTTATCAAGGAATACGGAACATATACCGGCAGAAATCCCAAAACCGGCGAGCCAATCAAGGTCTGTCCGAAAAAGCTGCCTTTTTTCAAAGTCGGTAAGGATTTGAAAGAGCGGGTTCTGGGCTGACCACCCTGTTTCAATTAATCGTATATCAACAATTACGAATGAGAGTCATTTATCAGACCCATTATGCTTAATATAATAGCAGCACTTATAATGCTTGTATGTCTGATTCCGGCTCATGTTTTGGCCAATCCGGGTCAGGCCGGTTCAAGCGGGCTTATTAATGTCCCCTCTGCCGAGACCCTTGATGCCGGTAACATCTGCGTTGGGGCCTGGTCCTGCTATTCTGAAAACAAAAACTTTTCAAAGAAGAATTCTCTGATTCTGCCTGTTTCCATGACACTTGGCATCGGTACTTTTTGGGAAGTGTACGGTTCATATCCCAACATTCTTTTTAACGGCGAAGAAGATTTTTCAGGACGCGGAACTCTTGATATTGGAACGAAATTGAGATTTCTGGGTGATCGTGCTGCCACTTTCAAGCTGGCCGCCGATTTTCTGGCTCAGAGGCATATCTCAGAAAACAGGCGGATAGACGGTGCTACCGATCTCACAGGCAAGTTGATCGCCTCGTTTAACAAGGATCTGGTGGGTGTTCATGCTTCGGCTGGATACCTTATGCCCGGCTCAATACCGGGAGCAAAGCTTGATAACGGATACACTTTCGGTGTTGGTGCAGAATATATGCTCATGCCTCGCTTAAAATTGCTTGCCGAATTTATCGGACAGACGAAGCGCTATTATATGGAAGATAACCCAGCCAATTCAAACACTTCCATGGAGGTCTCGGCCGGAGTTCAGTATTATCTGTCCCCTCATATCACATTGAATGCCTCGGCCGGCACCGGTCTGGGCAACCATGATCCGGATATCAAATTTATTTTTGGTATCAGTTCATGCCAGGGCATTGGCAGTTATGTAAAGCCGATCCCTTCGGTAGGTCGCAAGGTCTCTGTGAAGGATAAATCCAAAGAGGCGCTCAAACCACTTAAAATCATACCTATCTCGAGCATGCTCTTAAAAGCCTCGGCAGCCCAGACTTCCCCCGTCAGCAAGCTTGAGGTGGAAGTTGATGCCGATAAGGAAGAGGTGCTGATCAAGCCGTACGGCCAGATTCAGATCGCCCCTCAGCAGGCATCTTCAAACCTGACCTCACCAGTCATACCGGTTGAAATACCCTTGAAGGCACGTGACGAGGAGATTTCTCTACAGCCCGGAAAATCTCAGGATCTCGAAGCAAGTGCAATTGATTATACTCTGAACCGAATCAGGGGAATAACCCCTCTGTATGGTGTGGATGTCAAAGGTTCACAGGTCACCATCCCTGCTGCAGCAGTGCTTCCGGAGAGGATGTCTGTTTATCGTAAATTCAGATTTCCGGATGTAACCTTTGACTTTGACCAGTGGACACTCTCAGGCGAAGGCAAGAAAATGCTTTCCGAGGTGGCCGAGCAGATTCGCAAAGACAAAAAATGGTTATATATCAAGATCGACGGGCATACTGACAGTATAGGTTCACTGGCCTACAACATGGACCTGTCTCTAAAACGTGCAATCTCCGCCGCCACCTATCTCATCAGCCATGAGGGCGTTGATCCGTCTAAAATATTTATCAAAGGGTTCGGTAAATCTGCCGAAATTGCCGATAACAGTACCGCAGAAGGCCGTCGTAAGAATCGTCGTACTGAAATTCTTTTTCTAGTAGGCAAGGATGGACAGTAGGATGGATACAGCCCGTGGCATTATAGTATCATGCGTCCTCATTGTGACTACTCTATTAAGCGGCCACTCTTCGGCTCAGGAAACTCCGCTTTCCAATGCCAAGGTGTTGGCTGTTGTGCCGGTTTCAGGTGGAAGTATAGACCAGAGCGTTTATCGTCAGTTCGACCGCCTCGTGCCTGAGTTGAAAAGGATTTCCAAGGACAATATCATCAAACTCGAATGCCGATACTCTGGCCAACCTGATCGTGAACAGGATGTATTAAAGGCTTATCAACTCGCAGGCCGTATAGAAAAGTATCTGAGGGAACGCCATAAGCTTGCACTTGATCTTTGGATCACAATCAGTCTGGGGCAGAAAAAATCCAAAAACCTGCCGGTACTTACCATCGCTGTGTTTGCAGATGATATCAAGCGCCTGGATGCCATCCCAGCTGATCCAAAGAAAAACTGATAAGCGTTTTTGTCAGTTTCGTAAATGCACGAATCACCTTGATTGGTGCGAGGAGATATTTATGAAAAATGGGCTGTTGTTATTAACTGTTTTATCATTTCTGGCAGCAGGCTGCTCCAGCGTTAAAATTGTCCCTGGGCAGGGGAGTAACGGCCTGTTAAATCCGGCCGATAACTCTCAAACGGTTAACAGCAAGGGCATCGAGCTTTCCGTTAAGGTCGATGAGACCGGCATCAACGCCTATAATCTTGAAACAACGGTCACCGCCTTTAAAGTATCTGTCAAGAATAACACTGAAGCCGAAGTTGCTTTTACCGAGGAGTCTTTTGTCCTGATCGATGACAAGGGCCTCCAATATTCACTCCTTACCCCTGAAAAGATCCGCGACATGCTCAAAAAGGATTCTTATTATCTGATGCCTTACCCCTACGTTGGTTTCTATTACCTTGAAGATTATCAAAAAACTGGTTTTTACAACCGGCTGAATTCATCACTTCCGTACTATTACGAGCTTTATCCACAGGATATTTTTACTAAATCATTCCCGCTGACTGCTGTAATACCCGGCATGAAAATTGAGGGCCTGACGTACTTCAAAATTGATCCGGCCAATCACCAGGGCATTAAACTGCTGGTCTACCGTAAAGGGGCTTCCAAGTCCTCTCCGCCGGATTTTGTCCTGCCATTTAAAATCGTAAAATAACAATGAATTATACTGCGTTCTAAATGCCTTTAAGTTTATTCGAAGGCGCTTTAGGCGGTATCGGGCTTTTCCTGCTTGGTATGCGCCTGCTGTCGGAAGGTATCCGTTCGGTAGCAGATGATCGCATAAAAAAAGCGTTCAGGAGGATTACTGCAAACCGGTATCTGTCATTATTGTTCGGAACATTAATGACACTTGCCGTCAGTTCCGGCAGTGCTGCCGTCATTTTTACCATCGGATTGTTTAACGGTGGTATTTTGAACGTATACCAAGCCATCTGTGTTCTCGCCGGCGTACTTTTGGGCGCCTCTATATCAGTACACCTACAAGTAATACCTTACAGCCTTATTTCCGGCCCAATGATCATGTGTGGAGTTCTGCTGAAGTTTTTTTCCAAAAAAAGACGCCGGGCTCATTTTGGCACTCTGGTATTAGGAATAGGTCTGCTGCTGTTCGGCCTTTCCCTGCTTGAAGGCACCTATCAGCCGATTGACGGACATCCGCTTTACGATGCCGGCAACGGAATGTTCTTTAGTTCCACATTCATGGCAACTCTTTTCGGATCGATTGTTTCTTTTCTCGTTCAGTCCGAACAGTCTACAATTTCAATCATAGCTTCCCTGGAAAGCATCCGACCGATTGATGCATCGCTGTCTTTTGCCATGACCTGTGGAGGTATGTTCGGCATGGCCGTAATGGGCGGCCTGGCCTCGGTAGGTGGAAAATATACCGCCCGCAGAATTGCTATGCTGCTTATGATCGCGACTTCACTGACCTGTCTGCCGTTGCTGATATTTGCCCAAAACGGTGCGGAGCTGTCACAGATAATTTCATCATACATATCAGGCGATGACAGGATTTCAGTTTTATCCTGGGGGTTTACAATCTCAGGTTCTATTACAGCTCTGGCACTTTTTGTAACCGGCGGCCCGGCTTCCAGGCTGCTACTGATTATAGAGACCTCGGCCGGTGGAAAATCGGGTGCATTGCAATCCTGTGCCGGTTATCTGGATGCCAGAATATTATCTACTCCGCCGATTGCCATCGAACAAGCCCGTAAAGAGATTCTGCGGATGGCCGGTATTGCTTCTTTCATGTATGCTGATGTCAGGGATATTTTATCTGACTTTGATGCCCGTAAGGTGGAAATGGTACGCCAGCACGAACAGGTGCTGGATTCGCTGAATACCGAAATCAGTTCATTTCTGGCAGCTTTGTCGAACACTGCAATCAGTCCAGAAATAAATTACGAAATTCCCGGTCTTATTCAGGTTGTTTCTATCCTTGAGCATATTGGTGATGAATGTGAAGACATTCTCAATTGCATCCTATCCAAAAAAGAATTGGGCATCCTGTTTTCAGAAGCCGCCATGAGTGACCTGCTATCTATGGCCGGGTCCGTTGGCCACACATTGGCAGCTGTTGAAAAAATAATTAAAGACGGAGAGCCTGAGGACCGCGAGGAACTGCATGCCTCCAAAACGGGTACGCGCACCCTGTTTGATACCATCAAACAGTCACATTATGAACGAATATGCTCCGGAGCCTGCCAGCCGCGCTCCACTATGCTTTTTCAGGAACTTTCATCATCCTATATGAGGATAGCAGAATTGTGCTGGAACATAAGAGGGATGAAGTTGCGGAGGCCTGAATAAACATGAGATGTGCCGCCATCGATCTCGGAACCAACACAGCAAGATTGCTGATTGGAGATATCGATTCCGGCCGGCTTGCCACTATTTGCGTCGAGCGAGAAATTGTCCGTTTAGGCGGTAATTTTACTCACGACCAAGGGCTCTCAGCAGATGCGCAACAACGGGCTATTCATTGCCTTAAGCGCTTTTCAGATATTATTAAAGATTATGGAGCTCAACGGGTTCGTGCTACGGCAACCAGCGCAGTCAGGGATGCTGTGAACGGCCTTTTTTTTGTTGAAAAAGTGTTGAGTGAGACCGGAATTGAGCTGGCCGTTATTGACGGTGATCTTGAGGGCAGATTAACTCTGAAGGGGGTAGTTTCGGGCCTTGATCAATATCATGACAATATGCTGGTTCTGGATATTGGCGGTGGAAGCACTGAGATTACAATCTCTGAACAGGGCCAGACGGTTTTCGTCCGCAGTCTGCCTTTGGGCGTTGTTCGGCTTACAGAGGGGTTTCGGAATATTCAGGCGATTGCAGGGCGAATATCAGGCTTATTGAAAGAACTCAAATCCGAGATTGACACTGCAGGCATCTCCATAAAATCCGACTGTATCATGATTGCTACGGCGGGCACGGCCACGACTCTGGCTGCCATTCAAATGGAGATGGTCGATTATGATTACCGCAGGGTTAATAACTTCATGATCAGCAGGTCTGAGATAGCCGGGATTTTTGAACGCTTACTGCCTTTAAGCCCTAAAGAGCGGACCCAGATTCCGGGTCTTGAAAAGGGCAGGGAGGACTTAATTATTGCAGGAATATCGGTTTTACTGAACACGATGGATTTGTTCGGATTTGCCGAGCTTAAGGTAAGTGACTACGGTTTACTTGAGGGATTGGCGCTTTCAGATGAATTGTCTTGAGAGGATGATTTCATCAACATGAGCTGCTTAGCGGTCTGTACGGCCTTTTCCGCCTGAGCCATATTGCCTGTTCTACGGAAAATGTCAGCCATTTTATACTGTATTGATGCGGCTCTTTGCAGGCGTGTTCCGCTCACATGCACACTGTAGGCTCGTTCCAGATATTCCAGCGTGCCATTCAGGTCGCCCTGATCACCGTAAAGAGCGGCAAACTCCTCCAGATCGAGGGCAATTTTGGCGCTTTTCCCGAGACGTTTGTCTATATCGAGCGCTATCTGAAGGAATTTACCAGCTTCTATAAATCGCCCGCTTTCCCTTTCCAACAAACCCAGCAGTCTCAGGGAATTTGATTCTTCATCCGCCTGCCCGTTATTTCGGTTATCTTCCAGTGCTTTCAGGGCAAAAGAAAATGCTTCAATGCTGTTGCCTGAGGCACGGTGAATCCGGGCAATCAAATTCAATCGCCTTCCTTTGGATTCAACGCTTTCTGACGATAGTGAATGCATTGCCCATTTCAGAGCTTCTTCGCAACGATTCTGTGCCAGTGCAATCATTGCTTTTTCGTAAGTTGTCTCCATCATCAAGCCAGGTAGATTGTGCGCCAGCTGAAGAGCCTGATCAATGTATGTTGTGGCTGCTTCCGGTTTGCCAATCAATCTGTTGAGACGGGCTAAATTAACAAAGGCGATGATTTTGCCCGGGTTATCCTCAATGGAAGAACTAATTCTAAGCGACTCAACCAGATGCTTCTCAGCCAGTTGAGAATCACCTTTTTGCTGAGCTCGTAATCCACGTTCAAGCTGGATCAGTGCATTAGATTGGGCATCGGAGTGCGACACAACGGCTCCGCCACCCGCACAGCCGGATAACAGGAGCGACATCAGGCAGTATGTTACAAAGGAGCGCACGTTATTCATGGCTGTCACCACGGATAAACTGGCGCCCGACGTCAGGTTGCGACGGGTTTCTGAATAACCAGATGTTTTGAATTGAATTGATCAAACGATCTGTGCTCAGAAGGACATCCTCTGTTTGTGAAAGAAGCCCCGGTATTCTGGGGAACGCGGTTTTCGATAATATACGGGTTTCTTTCGACAGTTTTGCGATTTCAGAAAGCGCGGCATCAGTTTTATCAAGTATGGGCGGAATCTTTCTGTCAATTGTATCGAGAGTGTTGTTGATTTTTGACAGGGTGGGGGTAAAGTCAAGACCTTCAATTTTATTGTTTGCCGAATCCAGAACGGTTATCGCCCTGTTTGAAATGCGATCCAGGTTGCCGTTAACTGATACCAGAAGTTTATCAGTCTGTTGGCGGGTGCCGTCGAGGTTTCTTGTCAGTATTTCCAGGTTGTGTATGGCTTTTTTAAGGTCGCCTTCGGGATTATTAACGTAACTGATTATGTCTCTCACCTCGAACAAAACCGGCTTGACTTTTTCTACAATCTCCTGTGCCATTTCATCCAGGGCTTTGGTCTTTAGGTATACTATTGCTTCACCGTCGTTCAGTTCGGGTTTGTCCAAAGAACCTACGGATACATCCACAATACTGTCACCGACAAGACCCTCTTTTACGAGCTTGACGGTCGAGTCACTCCGAATCCAGGTACGGTATTTTTTATCGACTTCGATCTTGATGTCGACCATGGCCTGTTCGTTCAGGGAGATCGAAGTGACGCGGCCAATTCTGAAACCGGAAAGTTTCACTGACATGCCTTTGGAAAAACCAGTGCCGCGATCTACTGTAAACTTGAGGGTGTAAATAGGCGTAAAGTAATCCTTCTGAACTCCGTACAACACAAGGGCAAGGACGGTGCCTATGAGTGCAACGGCGATAAAAAGTCCGATTTTGCGCTCCAGATATTTGAACCTGGGATCTTCCTCGCGTATCATCTAGGTCACCGTGCCGGCATCTTTCAGTGGGTGGATGTAAAATATCGCATCAAAATCTGTCTTAACAGGAAGTTCCGAGGTAGATGCAAGGTAAATTGATGTTCTGCCTGCCTTTTCTGAGTGAAAATCATCTATAACAGTCGCAAGTCGCACCTGATCAGATTTCGAAATTCTCTCTAGAGTGTTACAGTAAATCATAACATCAGGCTTCATTATTGCTGCTCTTGTAAATGCTGTTGCCCGTTTTTCAAAGACTGAGAGGTGGGCTGGAAAAGCCATATGCTTTGCAGAACAATTCAATTTTGTCAGATAATTATCAGCCAACTCATCAACTTCCGGATCAGGTTTTCCTCTGTGATAAAAATGGGGCAGAAAAATATTCTCCCACATTTTTAAGTTAGATACCAGACCGCCGTTAAAGGGAATAATCCCCAGTTTAAGCCTCGATTGTACCAGCTGTTCAGGAGATGTTTCAGAGGTAGAGCTTCCGAATACATCGATAGTGCCCTGTTCAGGCGTCAGTAAACCTGCTGCCAGTCTTGTCAATATGGTGCTTTCTTCCTCTCGGGAGGTTACAACAAGTACGCGCTGCCCCGTTTCAATCTCACAGGAAAAACCGTTGAGGATATCGGAATAGCTTACATTCCTGAAGGTAATGGCAGCTGACATGGCTACATAGTAGCGTGAAATACATAGTTGTCAATCTGAGAATTTGACCATTCTGGGTAATCAGCAATACAAAAAAAGGACCCACGTTGTGTGAGCCCTTCTAGTTTTAAAGATTCATCGTCCAATTCCCATCTTAGGACAGGTCCTGAACTCCCTGGTAGATAATGTCGAACAATTCCTGGATATTCTCCTCGGCGATGCAGGAGAAGGCGATACGCAGATCTGTCTTGGTAGTGGAAATGGCACCCACACCATATTTGTCAAGCAGATGGATACGCAGTTTCTCCGCCTCAACGTTCTTTAGCTTAAGGCACATAAAGTAACCGGAGTTAAACGGGTAGTAGGTCCAGGCCGAATCGTACCTGCCGCTGTCCAGCACCTGCTTGGTCTTAAGGGCACGCCCTTTCATTACCTGGAACTTTTCCTCCTTCTGAGTCAGGAACTGTGGCGAACGAAGCGCCTCGATAACAAAGGTCTGGGATGGGTGGGGACAGTTGGAAATTTTAGCGCGTATGATGCCCATAGCCTTTTTTTCAAGAGCGGTCATGACCGGTACATTCTCGAACTTGTTGCCATCGGCAAAGGTAATGAAGCCGGTACGGAAGCCCCAGACGAACTCCTCTTTTGTGGCACCATCCAGTTTGATCGCCAGGATTCGAGGATGCAGGTTTGCCAGTTTGCCGAACAGAGACTCTTTCAGGCTGTCTTCGTAGAAGAGCCCAAAATAGGCATCGTCGGCAATTGCGACGACGTTACAGCCGGCCTCTGCCACTTCTTTGATAGCTGCTACCAGAGCATCGCCTTCTGCCACAGTAGGTGTGTATCCACTCGGGTTGTTAGGGAAATTGAGCAGAACTACGGCCTTACCTTTTTCTTTGGCGGTGGTTTTCAGTTCGGCTTTGAAGGCCTCAATGTCATAGCCGCCGGTTGCTGTGAAGGTTGGGTGCTTCTTGACGATGGCACCGTTGCAGGTCCCGAAGGTCAGATTGTAATTGCCCCATAGCATATCGGGGAGAATCAGGTGATCCCCCTTGTCAACGAACATGTCGCCAACGATGGAAAGCCCGTGGGTCAGGGCATTGGTTACGATCGGGTTGCTGAAGTGCTTGCCGACCTGGCTCGGATTTTCGCGCAGCATTTTTTCGCGCCAGAGTGAACGCAGTTCCGGTTTACCGGCTGGAGGAGCATAAGGGTAGATATCCTTGGGATCGAAAGCAG
The DNA here is from genome assembly GCA_964619855.1 of uncultured Geobacter sp. Taxonomy (GTDB): domain Bacteria; phylum Desulfobacterota; class Desulfuromonadia; order Geobacterales; family Pseudopelobacteraceae; genus JACRCG01. The sequence goes on from CAZUGI010000001.1 coordinate 15,952, forward strand.
AGAGCTTGTCCTGAATGCACTGCAGGAACATCGGGCCACCGTTCTCGGTGGCAATGCCAATAGTCGCATTGTATTTGTGAGCCTTGTCCTTGGCTTCTGCCGATTGAGTCAGAATTCCCTTGGGAAAGAATAGGTTCTTTCCCAGGTCGGACAACATTTCCAAAACATGCGGATTGTGCTGGGTAAGAAGATCGTTAAGTTCCTGAGCTAATGGGTTCATCGATTTCCTCCTGAATGTTGATGAGTTAGTTGTTCAGTAAAAATGAATTTAAAAACGTATACACAAGTTCGTAGTAGAACAACACCGGCCCGATTTTGTCAATAGAGAATATAACTCTCCGGATACATTGTCGCCTTCATCCATTATTATTAGCCCGGTGTGCTATCATGACGCCTCTTACTGCTTGACCTGAAGAATTATTTACGCTAGCTTTCGTGCGGAATCGCCAGAGGGTGTAATATGCGCGTTATTGCCGGAATCTGTCGTGGAATGAAGTTGTTGGCTCCAGCTGGAATTTCAACGAGGCCAACGTCCGATCGGGTCAAAGAAGCTTTATTCGGAATCATTACAAGCCGGTTTTCACTTGAAGGTGCCAAGGTCCTTGACATCTGTGCCGGTACCGGCAGTCTGGGTATTGAAGCACTGAGTCGTGGCGCCGCATCATGCAGTTTTGTAGAAAAAGATCGTCAGGCGCTCGTTTGTCTAGAGAAGAATATTTCTGATCCCCGCATCTTTAAACATGCTGAAATTATCTCGTTGAGCGCAATCGAGGCACTCTCTCTTTTTGCTCGTCGCGGTCAGAAATATGATATAGCCTTTCTGGATCCGCCTTATAATTCCGACTTGTATTTTTCAATACCATCGGCAATTTATGCCCTTGGAATTATGGAGCCTGAATCGCTTTTTGTGGCAGAATGCTCGGTGCGAACTACACTGCCGGAATCATATGGATCGCTCGTAAAGTTTGACCGCCGTGTTTATGGCGACACAGCGCTCGAGTTTTTTACTCTGGAGGGAGCATGAAAAAGGTAGCTGTGTATCCTGGATCATTTGACCCGATCACCTATGGCCATCTGGATATCATCAAGCGTGGTTTGACAATTTTTGATGAGATAATCATTGCTGTTGCCAGAAATTCCCAGAAGAATGCCCTCTTTTCGACTGAGGAACGGGTTGGCCTGATTCAGGATGTCATGAAGAGTGAGGATCGGGTCACTGTAGACACATTTAGCGGCCTTCTTATAGATTATGTTGCTTCTCGCAAGGCTCATGTAATTATCAGAGGGTTGCGGGCTATTTCTGACTTTGAATATGAATTTCAAATTGCCCAGATGAACAGCACAATCGGCCGGGAAATTGAAACACTGTTTATGATGACATCGCTTCAATACGGCTATCTCTCTTCTTCAATTGTAAAGGAGGTTTGCTCGCTAAACGGCGATATTGACCTTTTTGTTCCGACTGAAGTTAAGCTGGCGTTGAAGCGCAAATACGGGCTGACTTGAAAAGTATCACTAAGGATGACCATGAGGTGCCCCATGATTACCAGAGATATGATTATTGCAGATATTATCACGCAGCATCCTGAAACTCTTACTGTTTTTAAAAACTTTCATCTTGACTGCTATGAATGTCAGATTGCAGATCTTGAAACTCTTGAGCATGGGGCCGGTGTTCATAAGGTTTCCATTGAAGAGCTTCTTTTATCACTTAACAATTCCCTTAAGAGCCAAGTTTAGGCAGTGACAAGCCGGAGTCTGATCCGTGAGTGATATGGAACAATATGCCCGCTATTTCCCGGCCGGCATTAAAATAGGCGTTGGAATCCCGTTGCCTAATGCTGAAGTTTTCAGGGACTGGGCGATTATTCATGAGATCGACGAAGACCTTGTCTCCCTTCAACTTTCTCGGGATACGCTTCCAGTCAGTGTTTCCCTGCATTATGGTCAGATACTAGAATTACGCGGAGGAAGTGAAGGTAACGGGTACTGTTGCCGGGCGATCATTGTTTCTGAGGGTGATGCGCGTGAACTGCTTCTGCGCCTGATCGGTGAGATAGTATCCGATGAGCTGCGTGAATTTTACCGGATCGACGCATTTCTGCCGATTAAATACTATGTAAGCCAGGAACAGCATATCGATACTCTGCATAAACAGTGGGAAGAGCGCTGTGAGCGTCGGCAGTTCTTTGAGTTAAAGCAGAAAGAGAAGCGCTGGCGCAGTGGACTTGTTTCCTCTGCAGCCGATCTGCCGAATGAAAGGCTTCAGGATAATGAAGCAGATGAAGATGGTGAGGAAGATCCAAAAGAGCCGTGGGATACGATCATACCTTTGGCCGCAAATGTCAGCGGCGGCGGTGTCCGGATGTTCACTCATCAGGGATTTGAGGATGGAGAGTATGTCCTGCTCGAAATTCTGATTCCATCCCCTCAAAGAGTGGTTGACGCAATTGCACGGGTTATTTTCGCAAATCCCTGTCTTGTGAGTGAGGGTGACCGTGGATATTTCAATACCGGTTTCCAGTTCGTATACATACATGAACGGGACCGGGATGCAATTGTCAATCACATAGCAAATGTTCAGTTGAAGAGGATACGGCAGTTGCGCGAGAAATATCTCTTTCGCGATAGTGTAGAAAACACAGATTCATTGAAAACTTCAGATTTTTTTAGTGCCAGAAATATTGTACTTTGGATTATTTCCATACTGGTCCTGATTGCGCTAGTAACAGTTCTATTCAATTATTTCTGGCATTATGCCAACGAGCGCCCCAAGGGTGAAATAGAGCGGGTATTCGAAGATGGAGTTAAAAAATACAGGCAGAAGCACAATTACTGATTTTTTAAAAATGCCGTATGTTTTTCAGGCCAACAAGGAAATCTTTATTGACCTGAACAGCAGGTAGTGTTATTCTCACGAAAATAATAACAGGCCCTTTTAATTTAGCCCGAGAGGCTAGCAAAGGCATTAAAATGTACGAAAAAACAATGATAATTAAGGGGTCTTGTCGCCTGGTGCGATAGGGCTCTTTTTTTATGCTCGAGTGGAGGTGTTATGACTGCTGATCAGACGGTGATTTTGGATGGAGCGGGAGTCAAACGGGCGTTGACCAGAATTGCCCATGAGATTTTAGAGCGCAACAAAGGAGTTACGGATATTGTGCTGATCGGAATCCGTTCCGGCGGAGCGTTTCTGGCTGAGGGCATAGCCAAGCAGATTTCTATTATCGAGGGTGATGCCGTGCCGGTAGGTGCGGTGGACATAACTCTATACCGCGATGATGTCAGCGGCAACCTGCCGCACCATCCGGTTGGCAAGACCGATATTCCGTTTTCCTTGGAGGCCAGGAAAGTAATTCTTGTTGATGATGTGCTATTCACTGGCCGCACTATCAGGGCGGCCATGGATGCTCTCATGGACCATGGACGCCCCCAGTGCATTCAGCTGGCGGTGCTGATTGATCGCGGACACCGTGAACTGCCTGTCAGGGCTGATTTTGTGGGCCGCAACGTGCCTACCAGTCTCAAGGAAAATGTGCAGGTGCTTTTTAACAGCATGAACCAACCAATAGAAGTTGTACTTGAAAAATAGGGGAGGGTGAACAGTATGGCCGAGTTCAAGCAAAAGCACATCATTGCCCTGAGGGATCTGACCAAGCAAGAGATCGAGCTCCTGCTCTCGACAGCCGAGAGTATGCGTGAGGTCAACAGCCGCGATATCAAGAAGGTCCCCACACTGAGGGGCAAGACAATCATCAAACTGTTCTATGAATCTTCAACCCGTACCAGAACCTCCTTTGAAATTGCCGGTAAACGTCTGTCGGCTGACACCGTCAACATTGCTCCATCCAACAGTTCTGCCACAAAGGGCGAGACACTTGCTGACACTGCTCTGAACCTGCTGGCAATGAAACCGGATATCATTGTCATGCGCCATTCGGTTTCAGGGTCACACTATTTTCTGGCCGAAAAAGTGAATTGCTCCATTATCAATGCCGGTGACGGCACTCACGAACATCCTTCCCAGGGACTTCTTGATATGCTGACCATGAAGGATCGTTTTGGGCGCCTTGATGGCCTGAAAGTTGCGATAGTTGGTGATATCACGCACAGTCGAGTGGCCCGTTCAAATATTCAGGGATTGACCAAGCTCGGCTCATCGGTTTTCGTGGCCGGTCCTCCGACAATGATGCCGCCGGGAGTTGAAAAATTGGGAAATGTGACGGTCTGCGCTAACATGAAAGAGGCCATACAGGATGCGGATGTTGTAATGATGCTGCGTATCCAGCAGGAGCGTCAGGGCAAGACACTTATGCCCAATACGCGTGAATATTCACGCTATTTTGGTCTTAATCCGGTAAATCTCAAGCTTGCCAAGCCGGATGCGATGGTGATGCACCCTGGTCCGATCAATCGCGGCGTAGAAATGTCCTCCTACGTGGTTGACGGTGATCAGTCTTGGATATTGAAGCAGGTTGAGAACGGTGTGGCTGTCAGAATGTCGATGCTTTATCATGTCTGCGGAGGAGAGGTGACAATATGAATCTGTTGATAAAAGGCGGCCGGGTTATAGACCCGAGTCAGAACATTGATGGAAATCTTGATGTGCTCGTAGAGAATGGACTTGTTAAGGAAATCGGTAGAGAGCTGGCTGCTCCGACCGGTGTAAAATCATTGGATGCTACCGGGAAATACGTTGTGCCGGGACTGATCGACATGCATGTCCATCTCCGCGATCCAGGATTGGAATACAAGGAGGATATTGTCAGTGGCACCAGGGCTGCTGCTGCGGGAGGATTTACCTCTGTTTGCTGCATGCCAAACACAAAACCGACCATCGACAACAAGGTCGTGGCCAGTTATATCATTAACAAGGCCAAAGCAGAGGGCTTCTGCAATGTGTTCCCGATCGGATCAATAACCTATGGCCTATCCGGAGAACGCATGTCCGAAATGGGTGAACTGAAAGAAACCGGTTGCGTGGCTGTATCGGACGATGGCCGTCCGGTTGTCAATTCCGAACTGATGATGCGTTCTCTGCAGTACGCAAACGGGATAGGAATAATGGTGATCTCACACGCAGAGGAGCTGGACCTGGTAGGGCAGGGGGTAATGAACGAAGGTTTCACGTCAACCGAGTTGGGCTTGAAAGGCATTCCGCGTGTGGCGGAGGATATCGCCACCGCCCGTGAAATTATGCTGGCGGAATATACAAATTCACCGGTTCATATTGCCCATGTATCAACCCGGGGAGCTGTGGCAGTCATCCGTGATGCCAAAGCACGTGGTGTCAAGGTTACCTGCGAGACCGCCCCCCATTATTTTACACTGACCGATGATGCCGTACGCGGTTACAATACCAATGCCAAAATGAACCCGCCATTAAGAGAGGCAGACGACGTTGCCGCCATCAAGGCCGGTCTTAAAGACGGAACCATTGATGCCATCGCCACCGATCATGCCCCCCATCATCTGGATGAGAAGGATGTAGAATTCAATGAGGCGCTTAACGGTATCATAGGGCTGGAAACTTCGCTACCTTTGTCCCTTAAGCTGGTCGAGGATGGTTTTCTGACAATTAATCAATTAATTCAAAAAATGTCATGCAACCCTTCGGATATACTTACTTTAAAACGAGGTACACTCAAGCCTGGTTCGGTGGCTGATATCACTCTTATTGATCCTGTCGCTACTTGGACTGTCGAGAAGGAAAAGCTGTCCAGCAAGTCCAAAAACTCTCCTTTCCTCGGGTGGAGTATGAAAGGATCTGCCTCGGCAACGATCATTTCGGGAACAGTCGTTCACACAGCAGCGTAAATTTTATGAATCGGAGCTTATATCCATGAAGGCAATTCTTGCGCTGGCAGACGGGCGCATCTTTGAAGGAAAGTCATTCGGTGCCGGTGGTGAATCCACTGGAGAGGTGGTTTTTAATACCGCCATGTCCGGGTATCAGGAAGTTCTGACCGATCCCTCCTACAAGGGGCAGATGGTTACCATGACCTACACTCAGATCGGTAACACCGGCATTAATCCTGAAGATATCGAAAGCAGGGGGCTGTTTCTATCAGGTTTCATTGTCAGGGAGTATCTGGATTGTTACTCCAATTGGCGCGCAACTATGAGCCTGGACAGCTATCTGAAAGAGCATGGCGTAGTCGGCATTCAAGGGATCGATACGCGAGCGCTTACCCGTCACCTCAGGGATAAAGGTGCCCAGAACGGTATTATTTCAACAGCCGATCTTGATCATGTGAGTCTCATCGCAAAAGCCAGGGCGGTGCCAAACATGGCGGGCCTTGATCTGGCTTCGGGTGTCAGCTGCACAGAACCCTACCACTGGACCGAGGGTTTGTGGGATCTCGAGAACGGTTATCCTCAGGTGGAGTCGTCTTTACTGAAATACAAGGTGGTGGCCTATGATTTTGGAATTAAGTACAACATACTGCGCTGTCTGGTTGAAGCCGGTTGCGATGTGACCATAGTACCGGCCACTTTCCCGGCTGACGATGCCCTGGCGATGAACCCGGATGGCATTTTCCTTTCCAACGGTCCCGGCGACCCGGAGCCTTTGTTGCGGGTGCAGCATGAGATCAGAAAATTTGTCGGAAAGAAGCCGATCTTCGGCATCTGCCTTGGCCATCAGTTGCTAGGTCTGGCATTAGGCGGCAAAACGGTGAAATTGCCTTTTGGAAATCACGGCTCAAATCTTCCGGTTATGGATATGTCCACCCGCAAAGTCGAGATCACGGCCCAGAACCACGGATTTGCAGTCGATCTAGATTCCTTAGGTGATTTGGCCTGCCTGGGGCATGAAAATCTTAACGACAAGACTGTAGAGGGTATTTGCCATTGCGATCTGCCGATATTTTCGGTTCAACATCATCCCGAGGCATCGCCCGGTCCGCACGATTCACAGTATCTGTTCGGAAGGTTTGTTGAAATGATGGAGCAACAGCGCTGACCGGAAATTCAATGGATTATCTTGCTCTTTATCAATCAGGAGAGCTGTTACTTCGTCTCCGGGAAGCCTATTACCGACTACAATCCTGTGACTTGTGCCCACATGAATGCGGCGTGAATCGTATAAAGGGTGAGCGTGGAATCTGCGGGGTCGGACTGAAGCCCAAAATCGCCTCGGCTAATGTACATCGGGGGGAGGAACCCCCCATCTCCGGCACCAGAGGGTCTGGAACAATCTTTCTTTCCGGATGTTCTTTGAGATGCATTTTCTGCCAGAATTTTCCCATCAGCCAGTTTGGTAACGGTGAGGAAATTACAACTTTTGAGCTTGCGGCTCGAATGATCAGGTTACAGTGTCAGGGTGTGCATAATATAAACTTTGTCACCCCGACCCACTTTCTTCCTCAGATACTGGCATCCATCTGGCTGGCGATTCCTCAAGGTTTCAATCTGCCGATTGTGTGGAATTCCAGCGGTTACGAAAAAGTTGACGCTCTTCGCCTTCTGGACGGCATTGTGAATATTTATCTGCCGGATATGAAATGCAGTGATGATGTTCATGCGGTACAGCTTTCTTCTGCTCCCGGATATTGTGAGATAAATCGGTCCGCAGTTAAAGAGATGCTCAGGCAGGTTGGATACCTTCAGGTTGATGCTGATGATGTTGCTGTAATGGGATTAATAGTCAGGCATCTTGTTTTACCGGAGGGGGCATCAGGATCACCATCCACCCTGAGCTGGATTGCAGATAACCTTGGCCGCGAAACTCATATTGCATTGATGAGTCAATATTTCCCCGCACATTTGGCGAATTCATTTCCAGCAATGCAGCGTAAGATTACTGAAGCAGAGTACGATCGGGCCGTTGAGGCCCTGCATTTCAGTAATCTTGATAACGGATGGGTACAGGATTTTGAATGAATTTGAGCAAGAGGGACATCTTAAATGTAAGCTGGTCAGTTAAGAGGAAATGTGATGCCTGTAATTAATATGACAATTTCCGAGCAGATATTACTTGAAAAGTGCAGGGAAGTCGAAATGCTCTGCAAAGAGTTGTATGATTATTTTGCTGATTTACACTCAGACAATGAGGATGCCGTTCATCTCTGGAGAAAGACGGCCGCAGAAGAGCAGAATCATGCGGATCAGTTTACTCTGGTACTAAAACTTAGAAAAGGTATTGCGTGTTTAGTGGCAGTAGATTCATCTAAACTGGACTCAATATTATCCCAGATGAGGATCGTGCTTACAAAGGTGAAAGCGCACCCGCCAACTTTTCAAGATGCCTTAAGCTCTTCGATCAAGCTTGAAAAATTCCTGGCTGAATTTCATCTTGGATGTGTAGTTGAATTTGAAGATAATTCTTACAAAAAGCTGTTCAACGCCATGATGTCCAGTGACCAGGAGCATATTGCCTCGATGCAGGCCGCCTATGATAAGCTGAATGGCGTCCAGGATTTACCATTTACGAAATAATTAGCACTTTCTGTGTTTTTGTCTTTTGCTCTGTTTTATATGGGTCTGCCGCTTAATTGGGATTTAAATTGGGCCGGATGCTGTCTGGCTGGAGCAGTGTTTTTAATATTTCGTTAATCACAAGGAGTTTGTGTAAATGCCTAAAAGAACTGATATCCATAAGATACTTATTATCGGCGCCGGTCCTATTGTCATCGGTCAGGCCTGTGAATTCGACTATTCCGGCACCCAGGCCTGCAAAGCACTCAAAGAAGAGGGCTTTGAGGTTATTCTGCTGAACAGCAATCCTGCCACAATAATGACCGATCCGGATTTTGCCGACCGCACCTACATAGAGCCCGTCACCCCTGAAATATTGGCCAAGATTATTGAAAAAGAGAGGCCAGATGCCATTCTGCCTACTCTGGGGGGGCAAACTGCCCTCAATACTGCCGTAGCGGTGGCAGAAATGGGAATATTGGATAAATTCGGTGTCGAATTGATCGGGGCCAAGCTGCCTGCTATAAAGAAAGCCGAGGACCGGACGTTGTTTAAAGCGGCCATGGAAAAAATTGGTCTGGCGGTTCCGGGTTCCGGATTGGCTCATAATTATACTGAAGCCATGCAGGTTATAAAGTCGGTCGGTTTCCCGGCTATAATCCGTCCGTCATTTACTCTTGGCGGCACCGGAGGCGGTATTGCATATAATATGGAGGAATACGAAAAGATGGCTCTGGCAGGTATCGATGCCTCGCCTACCGATGAAATTCTGGTTGAAGAATCTGTCATAGGCTGGAAAGAGTATGAGTTGGAGGTAATGCGTGACACAGCAGATAATGTTGTTATCATCTGCTCCATCGAGAATTTCGATCCGATGGGTGTTCATACCGGAGACTCCATCACCGTCGCCCCTGCTCAGACTCTGACTGATAAAGAATACCAGATCCTGCGTGATGCATCGCTTAAGATTATCAGGGAGATCGGCGTCGATACCGGCGGTTCCAACATTCAGTTCGGCATAAACCCGAAGAACGGCAAGCTTGTCGTTATAGAAATGAATCCACGCGTTTCGCGTTCATCAGCTCTGGCCTCAAAGGCAACAGGTTTCCCTATCGCCAAAATCGCCGCCAAACTGGCAGTCGGCTATACACTGGATGAGATCACCAACGACATCACCCGCGAAACTCCCGCCTGTTTTGAGCCCAGCATCGACTATGTTGTTACAAAAATTCCTCGTTTTACCTTTGAAAAATTTCCTGCGGCCGATGCCACTCTGACGACTCAGATGAAGTCGGTTGGGGAGGTCATGTCCATCGGGCGGACTTTCAAGGAATCATTTCAAAAAGCTCTCCGTTCTCTGGAGATCGGCGTCTGTGGATTCGATTCAAAGTTTTTTGATATCGGGGCTGAAACCCGGCGCGCCCTGACTGCCAAAGAGCAGCAAATTCTGCTCGAAAAACTGCGGGTACCCAACTGTGACCGTCTCTGGTATATCGGCGATGCTCTGAGAAACGGAATGAGCGTTGATGAAATACACAGGCATACCGCCATCGACCCCTGGTTTTTGCAAAACATCCGTCAGATTGTTGAAAAGGAGGATGAGCTTAAAAGGATCGCCCTGACTGATGTAACAAAAGAGGACCTGCGTGAAGCCAAACGCATGGGATTTTCTGACAAGATGCTTTCGAAGATCTGGTGTACCAGCGAGGATAAGGTCAGGGAACTGCGATATTCATTGAATGTCAGGCCGGTATATAAGCGTGTAGATACCTGCGCAGCTGAATTTGTGGCCTACACACCGTATATGTACTCTACCTACGAGGATGAGTGCGAGGCTGAGCCTACCGACCGTAAAAAAATCATGATCCTGGGGGGCGGACCCAACCGGATAGGGCAGGGGATAGAGTTTGATTACTGCTGTGTCCATGGAGTTTTTGCTCTGGCTGAAGATGGTTATGAGACCATCATGGTCAACTGTAATCCGGAGACAGTCTCAACCGATTATGATACTTCCGATCGGTTGTATTTTGAACCGTTGACACTTGAAGACGCACTGGAAATAGTGGCTAAAGAGCAGCCGATGGGGGTGATTGTCCAGTTCGGCGGCCAGACTCCACTCAAGCTGGCGGTTGCTCTTGAAAAAGCCGGAGTTCCGATCATAGGCACCTCGCCGGATGCTATTGACCGCGCAGAAGACCGTGAAAGGTTCCAGGAGATGCTGCACAAGCTCGGCCTGTTGCAGCCGGAGAACGGCATGGCTCGAGCATTTGAGGACGCGGAAAAAGTTGCCGAGCGTGTTGGCTATCCTGTTGTAGTGCGTCCTTCATACGTTCTTGGCGGTCGTGCTATGGAAATTGTGTATGATGTTGACAACCTGCGGCGCTATATGACCACTGCAGTGCTTGTCTCACCTGAACACCCGATTCTGATTGATAAATTCCTTGATGAAGCCATTGAAATTGATGTTGACGCGCTCTGTGACGGTGTTGATGTTGTTATCGGCGGTATCATGGAACATATAGAGGAGGCCGGTATCCATTCCGGTGACTCGGCCTGTTCATTGCCGCCTTACTCCATATCAGCAGAACTGGTGGCTGAAATCCGTCGTCAGACGGTCTTGATGGCGCTGGAGCTCAACGTAAAGGGATTGATGAATGTGCAGTATGCTATAAAAGGCGGCAGAATCTATATTCTCGAAGTTAATCCGCGCGCTTCACGCACCTCGCCTTTTGTTTCCAAAGCCACAGGGAGGCCTCTGGCAAAGATCGCCGCGCGAATCATGGCTGGAAAATCGCTAAAGGAGCTCGGTGTTTGCGGAGATATAATTCCTAAGCATATATCAGTCAAGGAATCCGTTTTCCCGTTTGTCAAGTTTCCGGGTGTTGATACTCTGCTCGGGCCGGAAATGAAGTCAACCGGCGAAGTTATGGGAATCGGTGATACGTTTGCAGAGGCATTTGCCAAAGCGCAGCTGGGAGCCAATGTCAAATTGCCTTTATCCGGCAACGCCTTTATCAGTGTACGTGATGCCGACAAGAAACATGTTGTAAACGCAGCTGAAAAATTGTATAAAGCCGGATTCGGGCTGCTGGCCACCGGTGGAACGGCTTCTTTTCTGGAGGAAAAGGGGCTTGTCGTGAGGCGTGTAAACAAGGTGCTTGAAGGAAGACCGCATATAGTCGATGCCATTAAAAATGGTGAAGTGCAATTGGTAATTAATACTACGCAAGGTGCTCAGGCGGTGGCTGATTCTTTTTCAATCCGGCGAGAGTCGCTGATGCACGGTCTGGCTTATTATACGACCGTTTCGGGAGCAAGAGCAGTGGCAGACGCCATTATTGCCCTAAAAGGTCAGGATTTGGGAGTCAAGCCGATTCAGGATTATCTTCTTTAATTTTTTCAGGAGCCAGGTGAGTAGATGTCCCATACGATTCCGTTGACTAAAGAAAGTTTTGAGGCGTTGCAGGAGGAGTTGAAGCGTCTGATCAGGGAAGAACGCCCCAAGGTTATTCAGGATATTGCTGAAGCGCGCGCCCATGGAGATCTTTCCGAGAACGCTGAATATGACGCTGCCAAGAATCGCCAAGGTTTTATTGAAGGCCGCATTCAGGAAATTAACGGGAAACTTGCACGAGCTCATGTCGTTGATCTCTCTGGTTTGAAACCTGACAAGGTTGTCTTCGGATGTACCGTCACTTTGTATGATACCGCTACCGAAGAGGAAGTGACCTACAAGATCGTAGGAGAGGATGAGGCTGATATAAAGCTTGGCAAAATATCCTGTACTTCACCGGTCGGGAAAGCCTTGATAGGACATAAACTCGATGATTCGGTCAAGGTGATAGTTCCTTCAGGTAAAAAGGAATATGAAATCATTGATATCAAATACGAGTAGTACCGTTTGAAAATATGCTGTTAAAAGGAGATCGAAGTGGCGGATAAAATTACTAAAGACATGACTTTTTTTGAGGTAATGCGTACGTATCCGGAGTCTGTCCGGGTGCTGCAGAAACATAATCTGGGTTGCGTTGGTTGCATGGGTGCCCAGAATGAAAGTCTGGAACAGGGAGCAAATGCCCATGGACTGGATGTTGCGGCATTGCTGAAGGATTTGAACGCCGCTGTTGAATAAGGCAACCGGCTGTCCTGATGGCATCAATTTTAACCCTCATTGGATTAACCTGTGAGGGTTTTTGTTATTAACCTCTCTCTTTATACCAGAAATTATCAACTGAACGAGTGCGAATGAATCTAAAGGTTGAATTAAATGGAAGCCTGTTACTGCCGGTTGATGTTACACAGGCCATAGGCCTTACATCTGGAGATCTGGCCGCTGTAAATATCAGCGATGGCGAGATTAGGCTGAAGAAGGTATCGCAACAGCTGAGGAATCCGCCGACTAATTCTGCTCTGACAGACTCAATCAAAAGAAAAAATCTACAAACCGGCATCCAGTCCATAAAAGGTATTGGCCCAAAGCTTGCGGCTCTTTTGGAAAAGCGTGATATTCTCACCGTTGAGGATGCCCTATACCTGATACCTCTAAGGTACGAAGACCGTCGGGAATTAATACCTGTCAAGCAGCTTAGAGTTGGTCAGGTTTCGGTTTTTTATGGCAAAGTTATCTCTGCCGATGAGATTACTACCAAGGGAGGTCGGCGCGTTTTCGAGGTGCTTGTCGGTGATGATTCAGGGATTATTGCCTGCAAATGGTTTAACGCAAATACCACGTGGATGAAGCGCACCTGGAAAGTTGGTCGTGGTGGGGTATTCAGTGGTGAGGTTAATCAGTTTGGATATCAGCGTGAAGTGCATCACCCGGACGTGGACTGGCTGGCGGAAGGAGCCGATCTAAAAGTCGTAATGGCGTCAGACCCGGCTAATTTCGGGAGAATTGTTCCGGTGTATCCTTTGACAGAGGGGCTGCATCAGAAGGCAATAAGACGGGTCATGCGTGAAGTTCTTGATGGCTTCCTGAAAAATATTGAGAGCTTTATTCCCGACCATCAGCTGCCTGACGGTTTCCCGCCTTTACATACGGCATTGAGGCTCGTGCACACACCACCTCAAGATGCGATACTGGCTGATTTAAACGAAGGGGCTACAGTTGCTCACAAGGCTCTGGCCTTTGATGAATTTTTTTATTGGGAGTTGGGACTTGCATTAAAAAAACGTTGCGTGTCTCTCGAAGATGGCATTGCATTCCAGGTCACACATCGGTACACCAAAGAGCTGGCCAAGCTGCTCCCGTTTGAGCTTACATCTGCGCAACGCCGGGTTCTTTCAGAAATCAAGTCCGATATGATGGCACCCCATCCGATGAACAGACTGATTCAGGGTGATGTGGGCTGTGGCAAAACACTGGTCGCACTGATGGCTTCACTGATAGCCGTGGAGAACGGCTACCAGGTGGCCATAATGGCACCGACCGAGATTCTGGCGGAACAGCACTGGCACACTATCCACAATTGGTGTTCTCTTATGGATATTGATGTTGTTCTGATTACCGCCGGTTTGAAGGGCAAGGCAAAAAAAGACTCTTTAGAACGAGTGTCGAGCGGTTCCGCACAGATCGTAATAGGAACACACGCCGTTATTCAGGAAAAAGTTGAATTTGCCAGATTGGGGCTCGGTATAATCGACGAACAGCACCGATTCGGCGTTTTGCAGCGAGGAATACTTAAGAAAAAAGGTGAGAATCCTGATATCCTGGTCATGACCGCCACTCCTATTCCGCGCACTTTAGCCATGACACTGTTCGGGGATTTATCGCTTTCGGTTATCGACGAACTTCCGCCCGGTAGAGCCAGTGTGCAGACTCAAATTTATTTCGAGTCACGTCGTAGCCAGGTTTATGATATGATCCGTGCCGAGGCAGCCCAGAAGCGTCAGGTATATATCATCTATCCACTGGTGGAGGAAACCGAAAAAACGGACCTCAAAGCTGCGGCTCAGATGGCAGAGCACCTCGGGGAAGTTGTCTTTCCGTCTCTACGCGTTGGTCTTCTGCATGGCAGAATGAGTCCTGATGAGAAGGAAGCCGTAATGGCTTTATTCAAACAGAATGAACTTGATATTCTTGTTTCCACTACAGTTATTGAAGTTGGTATTGACGTGCCGAACGCCACGTTAATGATTATTGAACATGCCGAGCGTTTCGGACTCTCCCAGTTGCACCAGTTGCGGGGAAGGGTGGGGCGCGGAAATGCAAGTTCACGCTGCATCTTGTTGACAGCCGGCCGGCTGTCAGAGGATGGTGAAAAAAGGCTTAAAGTGATTGAATCAACAAATGACGGTTTTCGTATAGCTGAAGCCGATCTTGAAATTCGCGGACCTGGTGACTTCTTGGGTACCCGTCAGGCCGGTATGCCTGATTTCAGAGTCGCCAATATCCTTCGTGACGGAGCAATCCTTGAACAGGCCCGACAGGCCGCATTTGATCTGCTTGAAATAGATCCTGGCCTTACCGAGGCTTGTCATGTCTCAATGAAGGAAGAACTCCTTCGTCGCTGGGGAGGCAGGCTTGAGCTTGCTACAATCGGGTAGGATGATTTATGCGAATAATCAGTAGCTTTGACACATGCAACAAATACTTTGAAGGTTCAGTTGTAACTATTGGTAATTTCGATGGTGTACACAAAGGTCACGTCGAGATATTTATGCATTTGAAAGAGAGGAGCAGAAAGCTTGGGCTGCCATCCGTGGTGGTTACCTTTGAACCGCATCCACTGAAAGTTCTGGCGCCTGGCAAAGCTCCCAGCTTGATCACCACATTCGAGCAGAAGAGCGGTCTGATTTCTGCGGCAGGAATTGATTGTCTTGTGGTTGTCCCATTTACAACCGATTTTTCCCGAACCACAGCCGAAGATTTCGTGCGATTTACCCTCTGTGATGCACTTGGTATGCGACATATAGTTATCGGTCACGACTATGCTTTCGGAAAAGATCGCCAGGGCAATTTCCAGACGATACAGAAAATTGCTATCGAAAGAGGGTTTACGTTTGAAGATATGAACCCTATTGGTGAAAATGATGTTATTTTCAGCAGTAGTCTGGTGCGCAAGTTGGTCTCTAGTGGTGATGTCCGCGCTGCATCAGAAATTCTCGGCCGGTATCACGTGATATCCGGAAGTGTTGTGCATGGTCGGGAAATCGGACATTCCCTCGGGTTTCCCACAGCAAACATTTCTTCGAATAATGAACTGATTCCTAAGGATGGGGTATACGCCGTCTTGGCTTCGATTGAGGGACAATCAGTAAAAGGGGCCTGCAATATAGGTATGAATCCGACTTTTGAAGGTGGTAAACACACGATAGAGGTGTTTTTGCTGGATTTTAATGCTCAGGTTTACGGGTGTGACATTGAAATCTGTTTTGTAGATAGATTGCGGGACGTAAAGAAATTCCTTGATATTTCCGGATTGATTGATGCAATCGAGTATGATGTCGGGAAAACCCGAATAATTCTCGAAAATATTAATATGCAGCTGGTTCAGATACCCCTTCCGATTGGAATTTCGTGAAAAAAATCGACTATAAATTCTGGATTGGAATAGGTATCAGCCTCTTTTTCATGGTACTTCTTTTCAGAAAAATTGATTTTCGGCAACTGTTAGATGCGCTGCGTAAAGTTGATTACTACTTCATCGCCTTGGCGGTTCTGTTCAATTTTGTAAGTTATTTTTTTCGTGCAGTACGCTGGAAATATCTGCTGATTTCTGAGAAGAATATTCCACTCACCTCACTTTATCCGGCAACAATCATTGGTTACATGGCCAACAATCTGCTCCCGGCGCGATTGGGAGAGTTTATCCGGGCCTATTTCCTCGCCCGGTTGGAAGGCTTGCAAACCCCTACAGTGTTTGCCTCGCTTGTTATAGACCGTCTTTTTGACGGATTTACCGTTTTATTGATACTGCTGATTACACTGTTTACTTTGAATATGCCGGCAGGGATGGAAGACGCTTCACTGGCACTTAAAGCC
Organism: uncultured Geobacter sp.; assembly: GCA_964619855.1. Classification (GTDB taxonomy): domain Bacteria; phylum Desulfobacterota; class Desulfuromonadia; order Geobacterales; family Pseudopelobacteraceae; genus JACRCG01. Next base: position 32,354 of record CAZUGI010000001.1, read on the forward strand.
GGTGGAGCTATGATGCTTCTGTTATATTGTGTAGTACTGGTATTCCTGTTTTTACTTAAACGGCAGACCATGCGCACGTTATCTTTTGTAAGTTTTATATTGAAACCTTTCCCGCCGAGCTTTTCTGAACGTCTGATACCGATGCTGGGCTCTTTTATAGCCGGTATCAGAATGTCGTCCGGGGGTGGGCATATTGCTGCAGTTCTAGGCTCATCCGTCCTGGTCTGGATCTTTGCTGTTCTGCCACTTGATATGACACTGCGTTCCTTCGGGATTGAATTACCCATCTCTGCCTCGATGTTTATTCTTGTTATGCTTGTTTTCGCTGTTATGGTTCCGGCTTCGCCAGGATTTATTGGCACGTATCATTATGCCTGTTACAAAGGGCTCTCGGTATTTGGTATAACAGAATCTAAAGCGGTAAGTGTTGCCCTGATTGTCCATGGTATCGCCTTTTTCCCGGTGATAATTGCTGGTTTTTATCATCTGTGGCGGAGTAAAATATCACTTAACGATATTAAGAGAGTGGATGCAGCTTGATGAATTTATTCAGAATCAATTCAAAGTTATTAGACCCGTTTATGATATTAGCCTGTACCGTTCCTTTTGCAGTGTATATGGCTACTCTTGCGCCATCAGTGACTTTCTTTGATAGCGGTGAATTTCTTTCGGCAACTGCTTCTCTGGGGTCCGCTCACTCACCCGGGTATCCGCTGTTCCTGATGTACACAAAGCCCTTTACCTTTATTCCGCTGGGCAATGTAGCCTTTCGTGTCAACGTAGCCACAGCGTTTTCCTCTTCTCTGGCATGTCTTGGTGCCTACCTGCTTACGACCTATCTACTGAAAAAAGAGGCGTTACTCGATGATGGCAAATTTAACGCACTTGCGATTAAGTATGCCGGATTGGCGGCAGCACTGTCTTTCAGTGTAACCCCTCGCCTCTGGCTGCAATCAAATCACGATAAACCTTACCCCTTGCTTGCATTTATTGTAGCAGTCGTTTTCTATCAGTTGCTGAAATGGAATGAGTGCTACCGTGAAGATGACGAACGGCCGTCGTACATATATGTCTGCGCTTTTCTGGCCGGGCTGGCAATGGCCGTCCATCAGACCGTAGTGCTGTTGCTGCCAGCCTGGTTTCTGATAATTATCTTGACTGACTGGCGCATGGTTACAAGACTCAGAGAGTTGATACTATCAGGGGCATTCGCACTGTTAGGCCTTTCGGTTCACCTGTACCTACCGCTCAGGGCACTCCAAAATCCTTTACTTAACTGGGGTGATTCTAAAACCTTCGAACAGTTCAAATGGCATTTTCTGCGCCACGGATACCCCTCAGAACCTCAAAAACGAACAGTTGAGCTTGTATGGGCACAATTGAAAGCATTCAATGTTTCCAGAGAGTTCACCTGGCTTGGTGTATTGTTACTCTTTCTGGGAACAATATATCTCTGGAAACGTCACCGCATACTGATTATTGCGTATGCAGTCTCGGTAATAACATTTCTCTCTGTAATAGCAGGCTATCTTAACACCGGTTTTGAGACGATATTCCTGACGGAAGAATTTTTTACTCCCATTTATTTACTGTCTGCAGTGCTTATTGGTGTCGGATTATTCAGTCTGCTCGCGTACGCCACAAAACATGCGCGCTTACCGGAACGAATAGGCCCGGCCGTGTATGGGCTGATCGTGCTGATGTTTTTCTCGCTGCCTACGGGATTGTGTGCAGTCAATTATTATGAAAATGATCAGCACAATAATTATATTGCCTATGATTATGCCACCAATTCTCTACGAACCCTGCCGCAGGATGCTGTCATGTTTACCTGGGGTGACAGCGGGGCTTTTCCGCTATGGTATCTGCAAGGTGTAGAAAAGATGAGAGAGGATGTGGATCTGCCTCACACCCCGCACCTTGTTTTCGACTGGTATCTTAATTCAATGCCGCGATTGTTCAAAGACAGCAATCTGAGAAAGTTTGACCTGATTTCCTCAGGCCCGGAAGTCGCGTTGCGTATTGCAGTAACTGAAAGTCTTGGTGTCAGGCCGGTTTATATTGATTTTTCAACCCGATACTCAGTGGAATTCAAGGATTATATTCCTGTTCAAAAGGGGATTGCGTATCGTATCAGAAGAATCAATGAGCCGGCTGGAATGCCGGATATTTCGGTATGGGATAATTATAATAACAGGGGCATTCTTGAGAAAATTTCATTTCTTGATCTTGATACCGGAAAAGCGATAATGATTTATTCCAACAGTTATCTGGAGGCTGGAGAGTTTCTGATTGGAATTAATCGTTATCAGGAAGGTGATATGATGTTGAAAAAAGCTGAGCTGATATCTCCGGAAATGAAGCCGGCCGTCCAACAGATTCGCATGCGATTCGGAATGGCAAGGTAACAGCATGTCCATCTTAAGCGGTTCAACACAGGTGCTAGGCATTATCGGTCATCCGGTGAGGCACTCGCTTTCTCCGGTCATTCAAAATGCGGCCATTGCTGAATGCGGTCTTGATTATGTCTATGTTCCTTTTCAGGTGAACTCAGGATCTCTTGCCTCAGCAGTTGCCGGTTTGCTGGCATTGGGAGTACACGGTTACAACGTGACCATTCCTCACAAGACGGCGATTATTGAGTATCTTGATGAACTTGATGAAAGCGCCTCAGATGCCGGAGCAGTGAATACTGTGCTTGTACGTGAAGGCAGGATGATAGGGTATAATACTGATGGTTACGGATTGATCTGTTCTCTGGCCGAAGATTTAGATTATATTCCTGGAGAGGCAAGTATCGTCGTAATTGGAGCCGGAGGAGCATCCAGAGGGGCAGTAGCGGCCCTATGCCGTGCAGGCGCCATGCACATAGTTGTGGCAAACCGGTCGCTGGATAAAGCTAGTATGCTTGCAGCCGAATTGGGAGCCCGTTATCCGGAAACCAGTATAGAGGTTTCCGGGCTGGATCAACTCTCTGAAAATCATCTGGGCTCGACGTCGTTACTCATAAATGCCTCATCAATCGGCTTGAAGAGTGAGAAACTTGAATTTGTTGACCTTGCTAAATTGCCAATAAATGCTAAAGTTTTCGATATGGTATATTCTCCAGCTGAAACGTTACTGGTCAGGGAAGCACGTTTATTCGGCATATCTGCGGTTAGCGGTTTGGGAATGCTTGCAGCTCAGGGAGAGAAGGCATTCACTCTCTGGACTGGAGTTACTCCACCTAAAGGTCTTATGAAGCGAGCATTACAGAGTATTTGCTGTTCTTAACTACAACTTGACAATAACTGCCAATCCTCATAGTATGCCCGTTCATTCATGATTGTTTAAGTGGGGGATGCATGCAGTCAAACAGACTGGGAGAAATCCTGGTTAAAAATAATCTGATTACCCGTGAACAGCTTGGTAAGGCTTTGGAAGAACAGAAGCTGAATGGCAATCAGGTTCGTCTGGGTAGTATTCTTATAAAACAAAATCTCCTCACAGAGGAAGAACTCACCTCCTTTTTGTCCAAGCAGTATGGTGTTCCGACTGTTAATCTCGCCGATTATGAAATAGATAATGCAGTAATTAAGGTAATCCCGCCGGAAGTTGTTCAGAAATATCAGCTTGTGCCGGTGAACCGTGCCGGAGCCACCTTGATCGTTGCGGTTAGCGATCCGTCCAATCTATTTGCAATTGAAGATATCAAGTTCATGACAGGCTACAACATCGAAATGGTTGTTGCCTCGGAACGGGATATTAAGTCTGCAATCGATAAATATTATGACCAATCCGCTTCATTGGCGGATGTCATGAGCGATCTTGATGTTGAAGACATGGAGGTCGTGGGAGATGCTGACGACGTTGATGTCGGGTCATTGGAAAAAGCTACTGAAGATGCGCCGGTTGTCAAGATGGTTAATGCCATCCTTCAGGACGCTATCAGGAAAAAAGCCAGTGATATTCATATAGAGCCTTATGAAAAGCTTTTCAGGGTGCGATTCCGTATTGACGGCGTGCTCTATGAGATTATGAAACCGCCGATAAAGCTAAAAAATGCAATAACATCACGCATCAAGATCATGGCAGATCTTGATATTGCCGAACGTCGCCTGCCACAGGACGGCCGCATCAAGATAAAGCTCGGCGGCGGTAAGGATATGGATTTTCGTGTTTCCTGCCTGCCGACACTTTTTGGCGAAAAAGTTGTCATGCGTCTGCTGGACAAGAGCAATCTACAGACGGATCTGACCAAGCTGGGATATGAACCGGATGCCCTTAAGCGCTTTCAGCATGAAATTCACAAGCCTTTCGGTATGTGTCTTGTTACCGGGCCGACCGGCAGTGGCAAGACGGTTTCACTCTATTCTGCGCTCTCTGAACTGAATAAAGTTTCTGAGAACATCTGCACAGCTGAAGACCCGGTTGAATTTAACTTTGCCGGAATTAATCAGGTGCAGATGCATGAGGATATCGGGCTTAATTTTGCTGCAGCTCTGCGTTCATTTCTTCGACAGGATCCTGACATAATCATGATCGGTGAAATACGCGACTTTGAGACTGCTGAAATTGGAGTCAAGGCTGCCTTGACCGGCCATCTGGTGTTATCAACCCTGCACACAAATGATGCCCCATCAACTATCAATCGTTTGCTCAACATGGGTATTGAGCCGTTCCTGGTTGCATCTGCCGTTAATTTGATTACTGCGCAGCGACTGGCACGCAGGGTATGCTCCGAATGCAAACAGCCGGAGGAGATACCTGTGCAGGCACTGATTGATGCCGGGGTTCCGCCGGATGAAGCCCCTTCATACATATGTATGCGCGGCAAGGGATGTCCGGTATGCAATAACACCGGGTATAAGGGGCGTGTTGGTTTTTATCAGGTTATGCCGATGCTGGAGGAGATACGAGAACTCATTCTGAACGGCGCCAACACTGCTGAAATCAAGCGGGAGTCCATGAGGCTCGGTATAAAAACCATGCGGCAATCGGGCTTGACTAAGATTAAAGAAGGTGTAACATCCTTCGAAGAAGTATTGCGTGTAACAGTCTCAGACGACTAACCAGGGGGCATTTATGCTGAACCTTCATCAGTTACTTAAAATACTTGTAGAATCAAATGGCTCGGATCTTCATATTACGACGAACTCCCCGCCGCAGATCCGTGTTGATGGCAAACTGACCCCTATGGATTTTCCACCCATGAATCAGGTGGAAACCAAGCAGCTCTGTTACAGTGTTTTGACTGATGCACAGAAACATAAATTTGAAGAAGATAACGAACTGGACCTCTCATTCGGTGTGAAAGGACTGTCTCGCTTCAGGGGCAACATTTTTGTTCAGCGCGGTGCCGTTGCCGGAGTATTCCGGGTAATTCCCTATAAAATAATGACTTTTGAAGAGTTGAATCTGCCACCGGTGGTTCCGGAGCTTGCATCCAAATCCAGAGGTCTAATTCTGGTGACCGGACCTACCGGAAGCGGCAAATCTACGACTCTTGCGTCAATAATCGATTACATTAATATCAATCGGCATGAACATATAGTTACTATTGAAGATCCTATCGAATACCTGCATCCTCATAAAGGCTGCCTTGTTAACCAGCGCGAGGTGGGTGCCGACACAAAGGGATTCAAAAATGCCCTTAAATATGTTTTACGCCAGGATCCAGATGTTGTTCTGGTCGGAGAGTTACGTGATCTTGAGACCATTGAGGCAGCTCTGACCCTTTCCGAGACCGGCCATCTCTGTCTGGCCACCCTACACACCAACTCATGTGTACAGACCATTAACCGCATTGTTGACGTCTTTCCTCCGTATCAGCAGACTCAAATCCGGGCACAGCTTTCTTTTGTACTTGAGGGAGTCATGTCCCAGATACTCATTCCAAAAATGAATTCCAAAGGTCGGGCACTGGCACTAGAAATCATGGTTCCAAATCCGGCAATAAGAAACCTGATCAGAGAGGACAAAGTCCATCAAATCTACTCTCAGATGCAGGTGGGACAAGATAAATTTGGAATGCAGACCATGAATCAGGCACTTTTTAATCTGTTCCAGAAACGCCAGATATCTCTGGAAGACACCATAGGGCGTTCTCAGGATCCTGAAGAGATCAAGCAGATGATGAGTAATCCTTCCGCAGGTATGCAGCGCCGTCCACAGATGCACTGATTATTTAACAAGGAGAACGGTAATGCCAAAATTTAACTGGGAAGCCCGCACGAAAACCGGTGGTACTCAAAAGGGTGTTATGGAAGCTGATGCCGTTGATATAGTCGAGGCTCAGTTAAAAAAGTATGGGTTCAGCAACATAACCATAAAAGAAGAGTCCAAGGGACTTTCGTTCAAATTGCCAAAATTTGGCGGTGGTGGCGGTAAAATTGAAGAGAAGGACCTGGTCGTATTTACCCGTCAATTTGCAACCATGATTGATTCCGGCCTTCCGCTGGTGCAGTGCCTGGACATCCTTTCCAGCCAGCAGGAAAACAAGGCGTTCAAAGAGATTCTGCTTAAGGTCAAAGAAAGCGTTGAAAGCGGATCTACTTTTGCGGACGCTCTGGGAAAACATCCCAAAGCCTTTGACCAGCTTTTCGTTAACTTGGTTGCTGCCGGTGAGATCGGCGGTATCCTCGATACGATTCTTTCCCGCTTGGCAGCTTATATCGAGAAAGCGATGAAGTTAAAGAAGCAGATTAAAGGTGCCATGGTATATCCGATCACCATCATGTCAATAGCGGTAATTGTTGTGGGTGTTATTCTGATTTTTGTTATTCCCACCTTTGCAAAAATGTTTGTCGAATTTGGTGGCGAATTACCTGGCCCTACCAAATTTGTCATCGCGCTCAGTAACTTCCTCGTCAAGTATATTGTCGTTATTGTCGCCGCTATTTATGGAACAATATGGGGTATAAAAAAATATTATGCCACACCAGCCGGACAAAAAGTCATTGACAGATTTGCTTTGAAAGCTCCGATTGCCGGCCCATTGATACGAAAAGTGGCGGTGGCCAAGTTCACCCGTACACTGGGCACGATGGTCAGTTCAGGTGTTCCGATCATGGATGGGCTTGAAATTGTTGCCAAGACCGCCGGCAACAAGATTGTCGAGGAAGCTATTTACGGCGTCAGACAGGCAATATCCGAAGGGAAGACCATGGCTGAACCACTGGCAGCCTGCGGTGTTTTTCCTCCGATGGTGGTCCAGATGATTGCGGTCGGGGAGGCTACAGGTGCCATGGATACCATGCTCAACAAGATTGCGGATTTTTACGATGATGAGGTTGACGACGCTGTTGGTGCCATGACAGCCATGATGGAACCGTTGCTGATGGTGTTTCTGGGGACGACCGTTGGCGGTCTGGTTGTTGCCATGTACCTCCCGATCTTCAAATTGGCGGGGGCGGTTGGCGGCTAGGTATGGGCCCGGAACGTAGGCTCAGGTATTTCATTTATGCCAGGATCATAGTTTCTTTCCTGTTTCTGGCATCCACCCTACTTCTTGAATATAAAAGCCCTTCAATTGAGGAGAATATCATTCAGCCCGGCATTGTCAGGTTGATGATATTCTCCTTTATTTTTTCCGTCCTGTCTCACGCAGCCATAAGATTCGAACGCTACAGATATTTTCTTACCTATCTCCAGATTATCTGGGATTTACTGTTTGTATCTCTTCTTTTGCTTTTCACCGGCGGTATTGTAAGCCCATACTCCTTTTTATATCTGCTTTCGATAATGAATGCCGGTTTGCTGCTTGGTCGTCAGCAGGCACTCTACACTGCTGCGTTGTGCGGAATCATGTACGGTGCAATGATCGATTTTCAGTATTTCGGCTATCTTTCCGGTTTCGGGTTAAGACGTGAGGATGCGCTGCTATTGGGTGCTTCACATCTGTTTTACACCATATTCTTAAATCTGATCGGATTTGGTCTTGCGGCGTTTATAACCGGATATCTGGCCGAGCGTGCCAGAAAAAGCGAGGCCGAACTTGAAGAAAAAACCATAAATTTTGAAGAGCTGTCGCAATTAAATTCGACCATTGTAGAAAATATTGAGACTGGTCTGTTAACAACCAATTCGTCAGGTATGATCAGGGTATTCAATCCTCATGCCGAAAGATTAACCGGTTTATCGTTGCAAGAGATTTATAACACCCCGCTTTCATCATTGTTTGAATACTTTGATGGATATCCGGATGAATTGACCACTGCAACGAGTGGTGAATTTGAATATCTGACCAAAGACAACGCGAGAATTATACTGGGATATCGTGCCGCCCCGTTTGACGATAGTGCCGGAGTTTTAGCAGGATTAATAATAAGTTTCTGGGATTTGTCCAATATTAGACGAATGGAGTCGGAACTGAAAAAATCCGACCGGATGGCAGCCTTGGGTGAGTTATCAGCACGCATGGCTCATGAGATCCGTAACCCGTTGGCCGCCATGTGCGGGTCAGTACAACTTCTTGCAGTTCACACGGCTATCAATGAATCTGACAGAAAGCTGCTTGCTATCGTAACCCGTGAAGCAGACAGGCTCAATAAGCTTATAACAGAATTTCTGGCATATGCGCGCCCGACTTCACCCTTAAAAGAAAAGACTGAGCTTGAAACCTTCCTTGACGAAATTATCCTGTTTGTGTCACAGGATCCACGATTTTCAAATATTACAATTTCAAATAAGGTGCCATCGTTTATTTCTTTGACGTGCGACCCGAATCAATTGCGTCAAGTAATTATCAACATTATCCAGAATGCAGCGGATGCAATGCAGAACAGTGGCAAAATAGAAATTGAATCCCGCTATTTGCTGAGAGGGACCGACGCATACAAAAAAACTCCGATAGTCCAGCTTTCAATTACCGATACAGGCGCAGGTATTAGCAGGGATGCAATTCAGCACCTTTTTGAACCATTCTGGACATCCAAAACTGAAGGAACCGGGTTGGGACTGGCAATTTCGTATCGTATCATCGAGGCCCATGGCGGAAGCATAACTGTTGAAACCCCTCAAAACGGCGGTTGCAGATTAATCATTACCCTTCCGGTTGATTAGACAATGATTGTTCCAATTGCATACAGCTTCCGTAATCTCTCTACCAGAAGACTGACAACAATTCTTACTGCATCCGGAATGGCTCTGGTCGTATTTGTTTTTACGTCAATCCTGATGCTGTCGGCCGGTTTGGAAAAAACTCTTGTGGAGACAGGTTCTGACGAAAATATCATCATTACCAGAAGATCTTCCAACTCTGAGGTCCAGAGTGGCATTGAAAGATCGCAGGCATCAATAATTGAGACCCTTCCGGAGATATCCACAAACAATCAAGGGGAGCAGCTTCTTGCCAAAGAGCTGGTGGTTCTAATAAGTCTTCTCAAAAGAGGCAGCGATAAACCTGCAAATGTTGTAATTCGCGGCATCCACCCGATCTCTCTTCAACTGAGGGAGCAGATCAAATTAATCGATGGTCGAATGCCGCATCCTGGTTCATCAGAAATCATGGCCGGCAGCAGTATAGCAAAACGGTTCAAGGGCGGCGGGATTGGCGAGACACTTCGTTTTGGGATGCGTGACTGGATAGTGGTCGGTGTTTTTGATGCCGGAGCCACCGGTTTCAGCTCAGAGATCTGGGGGGATGCAACACAGCTTATGCAGGCATTTCGCAGACCGGTTTACTCTTCAATCACCTTCAAGCTGAGAAATATTGGCGATTTTGAGTCGGTTAAAACAAGGCTTGATGGCGACCCGCGCCTGACTGTTGATGTTCGCAGTGAAACCCGCTACTACAGAGATCAGTCCGAGGCGATGGCAAAATTTCTGCGAATACTCGGATTGTCCTTAACAATAATTTTTTCCATAGGAGCTATTATAGGTGCCATGATTACGATGTATGCTGCTGTGGCCAACAGAGTTGTGGAAATTGGAACTCTGCGGGCGCTGGGATTTCAGAGTTTCAGCATTCTGATTGCATTTATGGTGGAATCTCTGCTACTCGGCCTTGTCGGAGGAATATGTGGGCTTTTTTCTGCTTCCCTCATGCAGTTGATTACCATCTCCACCATGAACTGGCAAACCTTTTCAGAGCTGGCCTTCTCATTCACGCTTACATTTGATATAGCTGCAAAAGCACTAGTCTTCTCATTGATCATGGGTGCGATTGGCGGCGTCATACCGGCTTTCAGAGCCAGCAGGCTAAAAATTGTTGATTCTCTGAGAGATCGTTGATCGGGATACTTTAAATGAAATGGCATACACAAAACATATCCGAAATCCTGAAAGAGCTTTCATCTGACGCAACTTCAGGATTAACAAGCCAATACGCATCTTCTCTTTTACTCATTTACGGTCCCAATGAGCTTGTTGAGCGGGGTGGCAAGTCACCCTGGCGAATTCTGTGGGAACAATTTACATCTACAATGGCTCTTATCCTGATTGGTGCCTCCCTCATCTCCGGTTTTATCGGTTCGTTAAAAGACTGTATCACTATTCTGGCAATAGTATGTCTTTTTGCCCTACTTGGGTTTTTCCAGGAATTCAAGGCTGAACGTACCATGCGCGCGCTAAAACGGCTTGCAATTCCCTTTGTGCGTGTCAGACGGGATGATAAGACTATTGAAATACGCTCTGTAGAACTTGTTCCGGGAGATATTATCCTGCTTGAGACAGGCAATATTGTGCCATCTGACTGCAGAATTGTGGAAAGTCATAACTTGAAGGTTCAGGAATCGGTCCTTACAGGTGAGGCAGATGCTGTTGATAAGATTGACGCTGCTCTCCTGGAGGATGACAAGGCAATTGGAGACAGACGCAACATGGCCTTTATGGGAACAACCGTAACCTATGGCCGTGGAATCGCAGTTGTTGTAGCAACCGGAATGTCAACCGAACTTGGAAAGATCGCTTCAATGCTGCAGGGCGTGCCAGAAGGATGGACCCCTCTGCAAACAAGGCTCGATCGACTGGGAAGAGTTCTTGCTCTTGTCGCCATTGCAGTTTCCACACTCTATTTTGTATTTGGTCTTCTAAGAGGAGAAGCACTGCAATTATTACTTATGACCGCAGTAAGTCTTGCTGTTGCAGCAATTCCGGAAGGCTTACCGGCTGTTGTTACGATTACGCTTGCAATCGGTTCCCAGCGGATGCTTAAACGGCACGCCCTGATCCGGAAGTTGCCTGCAGTTGAAACTCTTGGTTCGGTGACAGTTATCTGTTCTGACAAGACCGGCACGCTTACTGAAAACCGCATGACTGTCACAGAAGTCATACCGTCGGGTATTTTCTCAAAGCTACAGATTCTGGTTGCTGCAGTATTATGTAATGATGCAAGTATTTTCAGAGAGAACGGCAGTCAGACAAATATTGGTGATCCGACTGAAATCGCACTTCTGGTCACGGCCGCCGAGTTTGGGCTGAACAAACCAGAATTGGAGGTCTCATTTCCACGTATATCAGAGATTCCATTTGACTCTAAAACTAAACGCATGATTACGATACACTCTGTTTCGTCAACTGGTTCTTCACATCCGTTTGCCATTGAAAGCGGCCTAAGAGATGGGGATCGCTTTGTCATGGTTAAAGGGGCTGCAGATTTTTTAATTCCATACTGTTCAGATGAATCTTCTCATCCGGAAACTTTAGCGTTTGTCGAAGATCTTGCGGCTCAAGGAAAGCGAATACTAGCGTGTGCATTCTTTCGGATTGGTAGCGACGAGAAGTTTGAATTGACCAATTTGAGTAAACAGATACAAGTTTCAGGTCTTATTGCAATGATGGACCCTCCACGAAGTGAAGTACGTGCTGCGGTGCAGAAATGTCTTCAGGCCGGAATCCGTCCGGTCATGATAACCGGAGATCATCCTATAACGGCAGCCTCAATCGCTGCCTTACTTGGAATTGGTGATAAGGGTTCTGTTTTGACAGGACCTGAGTTGGATAGAATCGGAATTGACGGACTTGTACAGTCTGTCGGACATATATCTATTTACGCCCGGGTTTCGCCTGAGCATAAGCTGCTGATAGTCGACGCACTCCAGAAGCAGGGAGATGTTGTTGCTATGACCGGAGATGGAGTTAATGACGCTCCAGCGCTAAAAAAGGCCGATATTGGTATTTCCATGGGAATAACCGGATCCGATGTAGCCAAAGAAGCTTCTGACATGGTTTTGCTTGACGATAATTTTTCTACGATTGTTTCTGCGGTTGAAGAGGGGCGTACGATATACGATAACATTAGAAAGTTTATTGAATTTTCAGTAGCCGGCAATCTGGGAAAGATACTTGCTGTACTTATTCTGCCGTTTCTTGGTCTGCCCAGCGCGCTCACACCTCTACAACTTCTTTGGCTTAATCTGCTTACCGACGGCCTGCTTGGGCTGGGAATGGGCGTTGAACGTGCCGAACCTGATGTTATGAAACGCTCCCCGATTTCACCGACATCACAAATTTTTGATCGGCGCATGCTGTGTCACACTCTGTTGACTGGTGGAGTGATTGCCCTGTCCTGCATCTGGATAACGCTACATCACTGGCATAACCATCCCGGCACATGGCAGACGGTTCTATTCACATCTCTGGCTTTTTCACAAATTGGCCAGGCCCTGGCACTGCGGTCATTTACCCACTCATGTATTAAAGTCGGTTTTTTTAGTAATCCGCTGCTTTTGGGTATGATCTGCATGGTCATACTTATGCAATCTCTGGTAGTTTATCTTCCATCAATGCATCAACTTTTCAATACTGCCTCAATTGAAATTACTTCACTGGCCTGGGTGCTTGTTCCAGGTGTTGCCGTATTTACAGCTCTTGAAATTGAGAAATATCTTGTTGGGCGTAATTCAGCTGTTGTAGAGTGAGTCCAGAAGTCATTCCTTGAAATGGAGGTGTTCTATGTGCAACAGGGTTTTAATCGTAATAGTGCTGTTTTGCTGTATGAATTGGTCTCAGGCCGTCATTGCTGCCGAGTTGAGCATAAAGAGTGGTGACAGTATCCAGAAGGTGCTGGAAGAATACAAGGGGAAACGGGTCACAGTAAGAATGCATGGAAATGACGAGTTAACCGGTAAGGTTAGAACTGTCACTAAAGACCTGCTTCATCTGGGTGAACTGACCGGCAGGGATTTTTTTGATGCAATTATCGAAATAAACAGAATTTCGGCTGTGATTGTCCGGGTTAAAGAGTAGATTAGCGGTTCACGTTGTTGTTACATCACAGGCGATCCTTCACGTTGAGGTCGCCTGTTGTTTTTATCAGCAGATTCTTTTAAGTTCTTCAATCAAGTCGCTCAGGAAGTCATAGCCTTTCTGCCAGAAATCCGCAGCATTGATATCGATCCCGGCCAGACGGGCAGTATCTGCAGGAGATAGTGCACCGCCAGACTCCAACAATTTCCGGTAACCCGGTTTGAAAGCATCGCCATCTTCTTTGAATTTCTGAAAAAGGGCCAGAACCAGCAGTTCGGCAAAAGTATACGAATAACAGTAGAAGCGACTGTGAATAAAGTGGCTGATGTAACTCCAACCCCAGCTATAGGCCGGTATCATTTCCACTGAGTCACCAAAGAGTTTAGCATTCTCTTCGAGCCAGATTTCGGAAATATGTTCATTTGAGAGCAGGCCGGATTTGCGCTCGTTATGAAGACGCAGTTCGAAGCGTGTCAACACAGTCTGGCGAAATGTTGTAGCTATAATATCCTCAATTTTAGCGCACAGTAGCGATTTCCTGATAGTTGGATCGCTTTCTCTGCTCAGCATACTGCGGGTCAGCAACATCTCACCGAAAACCGAAGCTGTTTCAGCCAAAGGGAGCGGAGCGTGATAGTTCAGCATGGTCTGCTTTTGTGAGAGCACAAAATGCAATCCGTGACCGGCTTCATGGGCAATTGTTGCAAGATCGCGCAGGGTGCCGGTGTAGTTAAGGAGCAGATAAGGAGGGAGCTCAGGAGAGATGCCCATGGCAAAGGCTCCTCCCGATTTACCAATTCGGGGAAACACATCTACTCTGCGGTCTTTAAAAAATGATTTTATGATGTTGCCGAACTCCGCATCGTACGCTGAATACGAGTCGGCCACCAAAGTGATGGCCTCTTCAAAAGCATACATCTTTTCCGATATAGCAACCGGTGCATAAACATCACAATTCCGCAGTTTCTCCATTCCAAGCATACCTGCTTTGAGCCTGAAGTATTCCTGAGCAAGCCCATAGTTGGACTCAGTAATATTCATCAGGTGTTCAACCGCTTCGTCAGGTATTTCGTTGCCTATGTTTGTTGGCTGAATGGGAGATGTATAGTTACGAAGTTCCATCTCCTGGCCATGATCAAGAGCTACGTTGTTAATAATTGCATTGAAAACTATTCCATGCTCAGCATGTTTATCAAGAAAGGTTGATATGGCTCGGAAGCGGACATCTCCGGATGTATGATGCAGAAGTGAAAGCAATTCCTCACCGGTATAGTCCTTTGTAGTTCCGTCTAATTCCAAAGAGTAGCTGAATGATGATGACAGTTCATCGAACAGCTTGGTAAAGGCCCGGACCCCTGTCAGATCTTTGCGAGTTAACAGGCGCTCTTCATTTTCTTGTAACATGTGTGGACGAAATTTTCTGATTCCTTTCAGGTAATGACGGTAGCATGTTGCCTCAGAGGTCAGGCAAAGCGAATTAAATCGATCTTCGTCCAGGTTCATGAGCTCCAGCTCAAAGAACAGCAACAGCTGTGAAAGGCGACTGCCAAGTTCTGAGCAGCGCTGATTAAGAGCCCGATAGGTTTCATTTCCTGAATCGGAAGCGAACAACAGGTGCGCATAGCAGAATGGCTTTGAAATCAGGACCTGCAGTTTTTCATAATCTAGAAGGGCTGACAACAGAGCCTCGTTACAGAGGCTTTCCAATTTTCCAAAATAGTTATCGCGAAAATCAGCAGCCTGTTTTTCAATGTTTTCTAGATCTGCGTTCAGTTCCGGTGAATCCGGCACAGGATAGAGCTGGGCGGTATTCCAGATTAGGTCGGTATGGTGCATCATTATCTCCGCTACTAATGGATTTTTAATTGCGTTATCAGTTTTTTGAATCAAGGGAAGTCATAAGTCATTCTTTGTTCATAGTGTATTTCTTTTTGTGTTGTATGGCAAAACGAAAATTGTGTATATTACCGATATATATTATCGTAATACTGAATAGGACTGAAAAATTATGACGTTAAAACAGCTGGAAGTATTCGTTGCCATTGCTGAAACACATAGCTTTTCAAAGGGAGCTGAGAAAACCTGCATCACTCAGTCAACGGCCAGTCAACATATTCAAGGGTTGGAGGATGAACTTGGTCTCCGTCTCTTTGACCGGGGCAGGGGAGGAGCACTTCTGACTGAGGCTGGAAAGCTTTTTTTTGGGCGTGCCCGAAAAATTCTTAGTGAATGTGACGATACCCGTTTGGCTGTACGCAGGTTCCTCGGGATGGAGGATGTTGTTTTGCGGGTAGGAGCCAGCAATATTCCGGCTACCTGGCTCATCCCGGCTGTGCTTGGGCAATTCTTGCATCAATGCCGCAAGGTCCGCCTGGAGGTAATTCAGGGGGACAGTCGTTCAGTGCTCAGACAGCTTGTGTCTGAAGATATTGAGCTTGGTTTTATCGGTGGACGTTTCGATGATGATCGGGTTCAATTTGAGCCAATGGGGGAGGATAAGATCGTCTGTGCGGTTTCTCCGGAACTTGTTTCTGGTCGCACACAGAACCTTAGTCAGGCTGAATTATGCAAGATACCGCTGGTCGTCAGAGAGGATGGTTCCGGAACCCAGAAGGCGGTTTATGAGGCTCTGGCCGGAACCTGGATCAGCAAGGATGCGCTGAATATAGTCGCGGTGCTCGGCAGTTCAGAGGCGATCAGGCGGGCCTTGCTTAATGGAACCGGCTATGCCTTTGTCTCAAGCATGTCAGTCTCTGAAGAGCTGCACAGCGGCCAGCTTATAGCAGTAAGGATTCCAGGCTTGAATATTTCAAGAAAATTCTACGGCGCCAGACGCGATGGCAGGGAGCTGTCCCCGGCTGCCTCGGCTTTCCTCGCGCTTATGAACTCTCGCTGGTTGTCTTGATTTGTCAGGAGTGATTATGCATGAGATGATTTTTATTACTACACTGTTTGGACTGCCTGGGGCAATCGGATTTTATCTTGCAAAAAATCGCGGAAAAAACCCTTTTCTGTGGGGTCTTTTATCCGCGGTATTTCCAGTTTTCCTGTTAGTGCTTCAGCATAAGTATAAAACGAAGCAAAAAGACACGCCGCCCACTATTTAATGCAGACTCTTCTAACTTCCTTGAGGTCGGTCAGTCCTTCAAAACATTTTAAAATTCCATCCTGTTTCAAGGTTGTCATTCCATCTTCAATAGCCTGTCTGCGGATCAACTCAATTTCCGCTTTCCTTTTTACCAGTGCCTTGATTGCGTCTGTTCCTTCAAGAAGCTCATGCAGGCCAAGTCGCCCTTTGTAGCCGGAATCCCCGCATTTTGGACAGCCAACCGCTTTAAAAAGCTTGATTTCAGAAGGATTAATACCCGATTTTGCAAAATCATCTTTGCCATATTCGAAGATAATTTCATCGATTTCCGACGGAGTAGGGGTGTACTCCTGCTTGCATCCGCACAGGCGCCGTGCCAGACGCTGGGCGAGAATGCAGAGGATGGCATCGGAGAAACTGAAAGGGTCAAGCTCCATGTCAAGTAGCCTGGTAATTGTCTCCGGAGCCGAATTGGTGTGAAGGGTGGAGAACACTAGATGGCCGGTCAGCGAACATTCGACACCAATTTCAGCGGTTTCCTGGTCTCGCATTTCACCGACCATTATGACATCAGGGTCGGCACGCAGGAAAGAGCGCAGGGCCGCAGCAAATGTAAAGCCGATTTTAGGATGGACCTGAACCTGGCGCAGGCCGCGCTGAGTAATTTCAACCGGATCTTCTGCCGTCCAGATTTTTGTATCAATTGTATTGATTACTGAGATAGCTGAGTGAAGTGTTGTGGTCTTGCCGGAACCGGTCGGACCTACAACAAGCACCAGGCCATAAGGCTGTCTGACGCATGCATCAAGGACGCGGGAGTTTCTGGCTGTCAAGCCCAGTTTATCGTAAGGGATCGGTTCTCCTGATGCCAGAACACGCATGACGACATCTTCCAGCTGTCCGGCAGTCGGAACAGTTGCAACCCGGAGCTCAACATTAAGAGGACCGAATTTTTTGAAGTCAATCTTGCCATCTTGAGGCTTGCGACGCTCAGAGATATCAAGATTGCACATGATCTTGATTCTGGACGGGATAGCATATTTGTATTTATATGGGATCTTCTGGTAAACCTTGCAGCGTCCGTCAATCCTCATGCGTACCTGCACATCCTCTTTGCCAGGAAAAGGCTCGATGTGGATATCAGACACTTTGTTATTTACGGCATCAATAATAATTTTATTTACCAATTGCACAATGACGCTGTCCTGCTCAGAAACTTTCTGTGACTCTGATTCAATTTCAGGATCATCACTTGAATCAAGTTTGTTAATGATGTCGTCAATGCTGCTGTTTGAGCCACCGGAAGAGGCATAGTTATAGAACAGGTTGATATAGCTCAGAATATCCTCTCTGAAGGCTCCTATATAACTGATGCGTTTGTATTCTGGATAAACAAATTTCAGCATATCCTGACGACCAAGATCGGTCGGATCATCGATGATGATATGAAGAATTCCGTTTTCAATCTTGAAAGGCACCCACCACTCTTTATTCAACCGCTCCGGCCGAACACGTTTAAGTAGATCCTCTTCTAATGCCTGAGCAGTAGGGTCATAACCGATAAATTCGGCACCAAAGTAGAAGGAGAGGTTTTTGGCCATATCCTCTTTGCTGATGCCGAATTCACGCATCAAAACGGTATCCATGCCAATTTTTGGGACATCAGGATGGGTAGAAGCTTTCTCAAGTATCTTGTCATCAAGCAGGTTCTTGTCCAGAAGAAAATTGTAGCGGGCCTTGTGGCGGATAACCTTGGTTGTTACCGAGAGTCGGTAAATATTGTGAATTGCAATTGAAAGTGAAGTTGCCAACTCCATGGCATAACTGATATCGGTGTCGTCGTAGGGGATGTCCCCCTTTTTGTTGATGACCTGAATAACACCGATCAGGGTTTTTTGGAATTTCATCGGGACGCACAAAACCTGTTTGGTCACAAAGCCGGTTTTTTTATCCCAGCTGTTGTCAAACTTAAGGTTGCTTCCGATCATGCGAAGTTCATGAGGGTCGTAGGCGTTTTTAATGTTGATGATTGTGCCGGTGATGGCGCAGTAGCCGGAAAGACTGGAGTCGCTGATCGGGACAACGATCTGCTGAACTTCAGTACCGCTCTTAACTTTTGAAATCAGTAAATTCCGTTTTGCATCGGCCAGATATATCGTTATGCGCTCAGCAGAGAACAGCCCCGCAATACTGTCTTTGATATGAATAAGTATTGTATTCAGATTATCGGCAGAATGGATTTCATTGATCTTATCCATAAGCCGCTTACGGTATTCCAGTTGCTGGCGTAGAGCGTCCGATTCCTGTGGCATGATGTCATCCTGTCATTGGAATTTGAATTATGCGTAGATTAGCAGATTTACAGTATATCTCAAGCTATATTCTATTTGACACTTACTCATTTGCTGATAAAATGACGAAAACTTACAATTGCAGTGACCTAAGGAGGAAATTGTTTATGAAAATATGTTTTATTACACTGCTGATGACAATGCTGCTGCCTGTTATGGCTCTGGCGGCACAGGTTGGAAAAATCACCGGAGTTAAGGGTGTTGCTCAGTTCAGGACTGTAAATAACGTACCATATTCATCTCTGAAAAAAGGTGATGTTATCAGTGAAGGAAATTGGATAAAAACCGGCGCTGACGGCTGGGTCGAACTGACTTTGGAAGACAAGAGTAAATTTACTCTTGCCAATAACACTGAGTTTTCAGTCACCAGTTTTCTGTTGACCAAAAACAAGCGTGAAGGCTCTTTCAATCTGGCTCAGGGCAAGCTGCGTGCATCAGTGGTAAAGCTGGCGGGACGTCAGAGCGGCATGACTGTCAGGAGTGGCACTGCTGTGGCAGGGATAAAAGGAACTGAATTTCTGATGATGTCGCAGGGCCCGGCCAACGTGTTTTTCGGAAATGAGGGTACTGTTGCTGTTTCAGGCGACGGCAAAGGTCCGCAACGGCCTTTGACAGCCAGCACGATGACCCAGAATACGCGAGGCATTACTCCGGTAGAACCTCTCAAGGTTGAATCCGGGACGCCGATTGCTGAAGCCAAAGATATCTTTGATAAAGTGACGGCAGCGATTCCTCCTGCAGAATGGACCGACTCCGGTAAGATTTCTGATATCATTGCCCGTTGGAACATTAACCATGGTCACTATCTGGCCGATTCCGGCAAGTACAACGATGCCCTGCATGTTTTCCAAATAGCTCTTGATCTGACCAGAATCCCTGAAATTCGAGCTGATTCATTGATGGAGCGGGGAGCTGTCTACGCACGTTTTCTCAGTAATCCGGAGCTGGCACTGGCTGAATATCTGCTTGTTATGGAGGAGTATCCAAAGCTTCCGCAGGCCGAAACGGCCCTATTCAATACTGCACAGACACTTGTAGAGCTAGGGTTTACAGACCAGGCCAAAATTCGTTTTGAGCAATATCTGAAGGATTATCCGGCTGGAAAACAAAAAGACAATGCCGAAACATTGCTAAGAAATATTGGCAAATAGAGTAATTCGGGGGGGCATATCCCCCCCTTTTTTTTATGCCCTTTAGGAGTGTGATCTCATGAACAAGCGCCTGGTGTTTGCCGTGATTGGTGTTATTGCCGCTATAGTTGCTTTCTTTTTATATAAACAGGCAACCCCCTCTCTGCAGCAGCTGGATTTCCGGATGAAAGATGCCCGTTTTCGTATTCGAGGGCCGGTAAAGCCGGATAAGGATATTGTTATAGTGGCCATTGATCACAAAAGCATCAAAGAGATCGGTCGCTGGCCTTGGTCGCGAGAAGTAACCGGTAAGATGATTGAAAATCTGGCGACCTACTACGGTACAAAAGTCACAGCTCTTGATATTGTTTTTTCAGAATCTCAAAATGCCGTAGCTGATAAGGCTCTGGCCGCTTCAATAAGAAAATCCGGCAATGTTGTTATGGGTTATTTTTTCAGGGAGGAGCAGAGTGAATCAGCTGAGGAGTCTGTAGCCCAGCTTGAAAATGCCAAACTCAAACTTGTCAAGGTTGCTGAGGGCGTTCAGAGCATACCGATCCCTGAGTTTGCCAATATCGACCTTAATATTCCTCAACTCGGTTCCGGTGCGTTGGATTTCGGTTTTTTTAACGCCCGTCCTGACGCCGACGGACTTTACCGGCGTTCTATTCTGCTGCTGCTGTACAACGGTGACATATATCCGTCACTTTCTCTCAAGGCTCTGCGGCACTTCATGGGTTCTGACATTATGCTGGACGTCAAGCCGTGGGGAGTTGACAGTCTGCAGGCCGGTTCCATGCGCATTCCTTCCAGAGAAGACGGTACCATGGCATTGAATTTCTACGGCGGTACCGGATCATTTTTCACCGTATCCGCTTCTGATGTAATTGCAAAACGCCTGCCCCAGGAGTCGCTCAAAGGCAAGATTGCTTTTGTCGGCGCCACCGAAGTCGGCATATACGATTTGAGACCGACGCCATTTGATGCAACTCTGCCGGGAATTGAAATTCACGCTACAATGGCAGCCAACGCCCTCGAAAAGCGCTTTCTCCTTTATGACAGTGTTACGCAGATGATGGAGATCGCCTGCATTTTTATCTTGCCGATTCTACTGGGCGTATTTCTGGCTTTTGCGCCCGGAACTTTTGCCGGCCTGGGTGTTATGGCTTTATTTACCTGTGCCTTCGGCTTCTTTAACTATTCCATGTTTGCTTCGGCATTTAGGGACATGACTCTCATATATCCGTTTGCCGGGATTGCGCTGACGTACCTAGGGGGTGAAGCCTGGCGCAATCTTGTGGTTGAGCGTAAAGGCCGCCATTTAAAGAAGGCTTTTTCCAGCTATGTTTCCCCTGACCTGGTTAAACAGATTGAAAAAGATCCGGATAAATTGGTGCTGGGTGGTGAACAGCGTGAGCTTTCTATTCTCTTCTCGGATATACGCGGGTTTACTACCGTTTCTGAAAGTCTTACTCCACCTGAACTTGTTAAACTGCTGAATGAATACTTGAGTCCGATGACACGCATAGTGCTTGAGGAGCGCGGCACTTTAGACAAGTTTATCGGTGATGCTGTTATGGCACTATTTAACGCGCCTCTGGATGTTCCTGAGCACGCTACTCACGCATGTACTGCTGCGGTAAGGATGATTGAAGAGTTGAAGCTGCTGAATGTAGGTTTTGCCGAACGGGGCATGAATACCCTCGATATAGGAGTCGGAATCAATACTGGTCCGGCTGTTGTCGGAAATATGGGTGCTGATATCCGCTTTGACTACACCGCCATCGGAGACTCGGTTAATCTGGCATCCCGCCTGGAGGGTCTGAATAAGTATTACGGATCTCATATTCTGGTTAGTGAGGACACGCGAAAACAGGTCAACGATGATAGATTCACTTTCCGGGAGGTTGACAGGGTCAAGGTAAAAGGTAAGCATCTGCCGATCGTAATGTATGAGCTCATGATATCCAATCATGATATTCTACCGCGCTTCGAAGAAGCACTTGAGATGTACCGTGCTCAGAATTTCACCGCCGCAAAGTCAGCTTTTGAAGAACTGGCCGCAAACTGTAACGATGGCCCATCCCGCCTTTACGCCGGTCGCTGTGACGAATATCTGATTGAGCCACCAGGAGCGGATTGGGATGGAGTCTACGTCGCCAAAAGTAAATAATGCCTGAACTCCCCGAAGTTGAAAGTGTAGCTCGTTGCCTGCGAGGCGGATCACCATCACTGGCAGGGCGTGTTGTCAGTACGGTCAATATTTTATGGAATGGCTTGTTATCAGGCTATTGCAGCGATCTATTTAAAGCTCAACTGGAAGGTTTAATATTTTCTTCAATCAGTCGTCATGGCAAGTATCTCATCTTTACCCTTAATACTTCCGGATCTCAGTGTAAAGAATCCTTTCTTATTGTTCACCTCCGCATGACCGGGAGATTGTATCTGGTGCCTCAAGTTGATGCTGTTGAGCGGCACACCCGTATTGCTCTTATGCTTGACGGGGGTTTGGCTCTTCGATTTGATGATCCAAGAAAATTCGGTAGATTTTGGTTGGTGCAAGATCCGAAGGAGGTAACCGGCAGACTCGGCCCGGATGCCATGCTGGTTGATTTTGACTATTTTTCGTCTGAACTTTCCAGACGACACCGACAGATAAAACCACTACTTCTCGATCAATCCTTTATAGCCGGCGTTGGCAATATTTATGCTGATGAAAGTCTGTTTCGAGCTGGCATCCATCCACTACGTTCATCTGAATCTTTTTCGGTCAAGGAAATATCCCGTCTCTACAGTTCGGTTCTGGGGGTATTATCAGAATCAGTCGAAGCTAAAGGTGCCAACATAGATGGGGTTTTTAAAGAAGGTGGGTTTACTGTCAATGTTTACGGTCGAGCTGAAAAGCTATGTCCGGAGTGTAATACTGCCATAGTCAAAATAAGGGTAGGGCAGCGAGGTACCCATTATTGCCCGACTTGCCAGCCATTGATATGAACCGATCAGATTTTGAAAGGCACCTCCGGATTTTTAAGTATTGACATACTTGGTTATGTTTGTTAGAAAGTCACTTCTTAACGTGGGGCTGTAGCTCAGCTGGGAGAGCGCTTGACTGGCAGTCAAGAGGTCGACAGTTCGATCCTGTTCAGCTCCACCAAAAATGACAAGAGGTCGGCTTTTTAAGTCGGCCTCTTTTTTTTTGCCAATTTGCAAGTGTATACTCATTCAGATAAAATTAGTCACTCTTCCAATTAATATTTGAAAAAAGTTGCAATAAAAGTTAGCTTTTGGCGTATTGGTTATATTTTGCCGCCACCTGAACTCAAGTGGGTAATAAAGTTATGGTTAAAATAAAACACTGTATTCACAATAGGCATTCATCTGAAATTTATTCCTGCGATGGCTTTACACTTGTTGAGCTTATCATTGTTACAGCAATAATCGGAGTGCTTGCTGCTTTGGCAATGCCATCCTTTAACGAGTATATGACAACCGCTAAAAATGCAAAGTGCATCGGAGATATGTCTACCCTCGACAGGGATATACAGTCTTACTATATCGATAAAAATGCGTATCCTGACACGTTGACAGACGTAGGTCGTGGAGGAATGAAAGATCCCTGGGGAACCGACTACCAATACACTAGAATAGCCGATCCGACGGATGCATTAGAAGGCTCTTTGGGCATGCCACTTAATCCCGGCTATGATTACGATCTTTACAGTAAAGGACCTAACGCGGCTACCGGGGCGTCTGTTACGTATGATGCCCTGACGTCTTTTGACGATATAGTTCGAGCCAACGGCAGTTTTTTTGGACTGAGGAAGTTGTTCTGACCTGAAAGAACCTACTTTTCCTACTTATAAATAGTTTTTCAGGAAAACCGATATGGTCTGCAAGTGCCCTAAATGTAATGCTAACATTGAATTGGATCACACCCAGATTCCCGACGGTGGTGTTGCAACTAATTGTATTTATTGCAAGGTACACATACAGTTTGTTCGTGAATCTTTTGCCAGAATGGCATATTACAAGGCCGCCCAAAAGAGTTGTTTCAGGTGCGGAAAACATCTTGGTACCGCGCTACATTGCCCATCCTGCCACACATTTTATCCTGATTTCTTTGTAGCCGTTGACTACGCCGTTGTTAAGCGTCAAACCCGTGAGAGAAACCGGCAAAGTTTAATAGCGTCATTTTCAGGTTTCAAACTATCTCTGCCCAGCTTCAAGTCGGCAGGCTACTACAAACCTACATCTGCTCCAAGTTTTTCGAAATCCGGAGCAGATTCAATGAAAAGCAAATTCAGTCTGTCACGCAACATGGTAGTCGCTTTGGTCTGTTTACTAGTGATTACCGCAGCAGGAGCGGTTGGGTATTCGGTCCATGCGCGTCACAAAGCAGAGCAGGTTTATCTGGAGACATTCTTCAAGGCTCTGTACGGGATAAAATCCGGTGCTGATCTGGGCAACAAAACCTATACCAAGTTTGTAAAAGAGCTGACGGTTGCTCAGAGTTCCGGTTTACGGGTGACCCCGCGTGCAACGCCTGACGAAGAGGTCCGGTTGAACAAAGTAAAAACCGAAGTTGATAAACTTATACTGCAGCTAAATCCACCGCCGGAGAAGTTCGCCAAGCCTTATGAAAATCTGGTCAAGCTTAACCAACAATACGGAAAAATAAACTCCCTGGCCCTGCAGCCACCACCTTCACTGACAGTACTTAATGAGGCTGTAAAAAAGCAGGGGGACGAATTTGCCAGGCAATCTCAAGAGCTTAAATCCAGCCTGAACGAAGAGCTGGCGGATGAACTCAAAAATGCAAAGCAACGATACAAAATATTAAATGATTTCTAGGAAATACCGCCTGATGTCTTCTTGTTTTCCGGGTGGTGCTGCTCGGTACCCAAGTGATTGACCGGAAGCATTATGCTGAATGTCGTTCCGGCCTCAACATTGCTTTCCACTGAAATGCTCCCATGATGTTCTTCGACGATTCTCTGGGTTATGGATAGGCCCAGGCCTGTACCGGCTCCTTTCCTGGTAAAAAATGGTTCAAAAATCAACGGCAGATCCAACTGATTAATTCCAGAGCCGTTGTCGTTTACGGTTATAAAAACGTAGCCATCATTTTGGCGAGTCTTTATTGTCAGAATTCCGCCGGTGTTCAAAGCCTCTAGAGCATTTTTAATAATATTAATCAGTGCCTGTTTGATCTTCTCGGGATCAAATCTGAATACCGGCAGTTCTTCCGGCAAAAAAACCAGACACACACCCTGAACTTCTGCCGGTCTGCGCATCAATAAAACTACATCGTTCAGCACTCGTGAGAGATCACACTCTCTGAAATCCGCCCTCACCGGAGACGAGTAATTTAGAAGAGCGCTCATCAGTTTTTCCACACGTTCAATTTCTGAAAGAGCTTTTGCGAGCATCTCTTTGTCTTCAGCGTTAAATGCAGATCTGTCATGCAAATCATCCAGAAGCAGAGATATTCCGGTTAACGGATTACGTACCTCATGTGCTATTCCGGCTGAGAGTTTTCCGAGAGATGCCAGACGATCCAGCCTGATCATTTCCTCTCTCAATTTTTCCCGCTCTGTCTCATTTCGCAACGTCAAGGTAAGTCCCAATTCAGCATCTTTACCGATTGGAAATATGCCGATGTCATAATAAGTAGTTTCTCCATTTATGATTCTTGTTAAGGGCTCTCGCCCGTATCCGTTCTTGGTGTTCAGAACCGAAGTAATCCTGCTCATCAATACTGGCCATTCAGCGAATACTTCCTGATATTTCAAACCAAACAAATCGGCGCTGCCAAGCTGTTTTTGGCCAATTCCATTGATAGAAGTCAAGCTGCCGGTCGGTGAAAAGGTAATAATTCCGCTTGAAATACTCTCAAGAATACTTGTCTTGAAGTTACGTTCATCAAGAATCTCCATTCTTGATTTCTCTAATTCCTCCAGAGTCGCCAAAAGTTTATTTTTTCTGGTCTCAAGTTCGTCAGCCATTATGTTGAAAGTTCGCGCCAGTTCGCCAATTTCATCCGATGAACTTATTACGACGCGAGCGTGAATATCCCCCTCCGCCAGTTTATGGGTTCCTTCTGCCAACTGAAGTAGCGGTCTGGTTATGCCTCTTGATAAATACCATGCAGAAAAGCAGGCCAGAGCAGCTGTTATGACCAGAATAATGCCGCTTCGAGTCCTGTGTTCACCAAGCTGCTGATTTATTAGGCGACTTCCTTTGCGGGCTGCGTCCTGAAAGCGATCAAGCTGGAATCCAATTGTAACTCCCCCAAAAACTCCAAAGCGTTCATAATCACCGCTGTCATATTTTATGGGTGCATAGGCCATAATCTTCTTTTCACCGCCAACATTTGTTGTATCAACAAAACCGGCTTTCTGCTTTCTTACTTGTGATGCAACAAGAGGATAGTTTGGATGAATAAATCCGGCGTGGTCGAGGTTGAACGGTATCCGACCGGAATTTACGTCGGCAGATGATGAGGCCGCAGTGTAGGGAGGAACCAGCTTTCCGTTCTGGTCAAGTCCTCTGATATCCCAAAATTTTGGATGCGTAATAATCCAGCCTTCATCATCAAAAATGAATGCGTAATTGCCGCTTTTATAAGAGGGGAAAACAGTGGAAAATTTGCTGCCTGGATCAATGTGCTGCGAAAAATCCATGAGATGGCGATGATCAAGAGAAATTACAACAGCGCCATTTAAATTACCACGCCGGTCAAACAGCGCCGCCGCAAAACGGATGATTCCCTGATAACTTTTGCCGTCAAATGCGTTTTCCGGTTCATCTGCACCGTTAAGTTGCTCGGACTTTGAAATGTGGTAACCGGTCAGATGCGACACATAAATTTTCCCCGGCTGTTTAAGTACTCTGTTAAAATACTCCTCGGAGCGGAATTCAGTTTGAGACGGATCCGATACGTTTTTTAGATCCCTGTCAGGAACGACGATTCCATCTTTGATAACCAGCTTTTCCTGGCCGGATTTGTCAATCAGGGCAATACTCCGATAAAGAGGCACCTGTTCTCGTATTTCTTGCGGTGCAGATGCAGTTCCGGTGCGATGCCAGTCTTCGCCTCTGCGACTGGCATAAAAATTTAGAAGGGTTGCCTGATCAAGCTGCGATCTTGAAAGAAAAATCAGATCACTTTCACACTGACGCAGGAAATCAGCAATGCTTTCCGCAACCTGTGAGGCCCGCATCTGCAGAGATTCCGATGCCTGGATATCAGCAGTACCCCCTATTTCGGAGGTCAGTCTTGTGCTTGTGGATTCAAGGTTGAAGAAGAGAATCAATGAAGATGCCAACAGTGGCATCAAAGAGAGCAGCAGCGTAATTACGAGGATCTTTTTGAAAAGCGTCAGGCGCGTCATTGTTGCTCCTTAGTGTGCAATCCCGAGATTGTATTTGATTGATTACAATGTTACTCTGAGCTTGGTCAAGATATCTTTTGGAGCACGTTTTTATGCAGTCATTTTCATCAATTTACATATGTTTGGGCCTGTTTCTTCTGCTGCCTGTTTCTGCTAGAGCAGAACTGCAATATTTTGTGGGGCATCTGGATGTTATTAATGCTTCCGGCAAGGCTTGTGAAGGTATGCGAGGCCGACATCGGATATCTCTGCTTATTAATGACGATGCCGAACAAGGGCAATTGATTGGTTACTTTGCTGGCGATAATGTCACCGTTGGCCAGCTATCAGGTACTTCCCATACAAATCTTAAGGTACGTTATCCTGAAAATGATCCCGATCGAACCGAAGGGCATTCACTTAAAATAGCCATATCCGGAGATTCATTAAGCGGTGAATTGAAGGACCGCCATCTTGATTCTGCTGTAAATGACTGTAATTTTGACCTCGCAAAACTGGTAATGAAAAGATCGGATGATGAAGAATCAGCCAGGTTGTCATATCAAAAAATGTCCGCTCTGTATGACGCCCAGTTTGCTAAATCTACAGCAATATCGTTGGCACGTAAGGGGATTTATTCGGAGGCACTGCCGCAGTATGAAAAGGCTTTGTCTTTTGCTGAAAATGCCTTCGGGGCTGAATCCCCCAAGCTGAATACCTATCTTGCCAGTCTGGCGAACAGCTATATGCGTTTGGGACGTTTTGCTGAATTTAATCGTCTTTATCTAGAGCGTTATTCCGGCATTAAAGATGAAGCGGTACGCCTTATATTCAATGAATATCGCATACGCTCTCTTTTACAGATTGGCCGATCTGCCATGAGTCGTGAAGAATATGTACAAGCTTTAGATCAGTTCAGGCAGGCGCTTTTGATAAACAGCAAAAATAAAGATGTGATTGCAGCTATCATGTCAGCGCTTGTGAGAAGCGGTCAACATGATGAGGCAATAATATTTCTTGAACAGACTGAAGCAAGCCTTGATAATGAGCCGGATCGCCGTGATGTGCGCGGAGCAATTGCTCTTGTGCATTATCAAAAGGCTAAGCGGGATGAAAAGTCCGGACGTGCAGCGGAGGCGGAGGTCGCTATTCGTAAAGCTATCAATCTCGATCCGGATACTGTTCAATATCCTATAATTCTTGCGCGTTGGCGACATAAGGCCGGTAATTACAATGAAGCAGATTCAATTCTTAAAAAATCATATGAGCGATTTAATACTGAAGCTGCCCGTTCTGAGATTACGGCAGCCAGAAACAAGTTGCGCCAAACTGAAATGATCCTAACTAAAATACGTCGGGCGGGCAATTGATATGGGCTACCGTAATCTGCAGGAATGCGTAGCCGATCTTGAAAAGCAGGGGATGTTACTGCGACTTGAAGTTCCGATTGATCCACATTTGGAGCTCGCTGCTCTTCAAAGAAGGGTGTATCAGGCCGAAGGCCCGGCAATACTGATTTCTAATGCTACCGGCTGTAATTTCCCTCTGCTTGGAAATCTGTTTGGTACTCTGGAAAGAACCCGTTTCATTTTTAGAGATACACTGGATGATATCAGGCGTCTGGCTGAACTCAAAATCAATCCTTTTTCTGCGCTTAAAAAACCTCTGGATTCCATTAAAGCCTCTTTTTCCGCTTTTAATCTGCTGCCATGTGTTACGACTTCCGCGCCGTCACTTGAGTGCCGGACAACAGTCTCGAATCTGCCGCAAATTGTCTCATGGCCCGGAGACGGTGGAGCTTTTATCACTCTTCCGCAAGTCTACTCCGAAAGTCCCTCAAAGCCGGGCTTTTCAAAATCAAATCTGGGAATGTATCGAGTCCAGCTGTCAGGCAACCAATATCAGCCAGACAGCCAGGTTGGTCTGCATTATCAGATTCATCGCGGTATTGGCACTCACCATGCCGAAGCAATTGCCCGCGGAGATCTGCTGCGAGTGAATGTTTTTGTCGGTGGAGCTCCGGCCATGACGGTTGCGGCAGTTATGCCCTTACCGGAAGGAATGCCGGAGCTGTCTTTTGCCGGCTTGCTGGGTGGACACCGCATACCGATGGCACGCTTGCCTGGACAATTGCCAGTACCGGCAGAAGCCGATTTCTGTATCAGCGGAGTGGTTCATACCAGTAAAACATTGCCGGAAGGGCCGTTTGGCGATCATCTTGGCTACTACAGTTTAATCCATGAATTCCCGTTTATTGAAGTTGAAGCCGTTTATCACCGCCGTGATGCGATTTTTCCCTTCACCTCGGTTGGACGACCTCCTCAGGAGGACACAAGTTTCGGAGCTTTTATCCACGAGATAACCGGACCGCTGATACCAACTGTGGTGAGCGGAGTCAAGGAAGTACACGCAGTAGACGCAGCCGGTGTGCATCCACTGTTGCTGGCTATTGCCAGTGAACGCTACGTTCCTTATACCGCTGTTCGACAGCCGCAGGAACTCCTGACGGCAGCAAACGCACTATTAGGTCAGGGGCAGTTATCTCTTGCAAAATATCTGCTTATTTCTGCCCATGAAGATGCCCCGGAGCTCCATACGCATGACATTTCCGCTTTCCTTCGCCATATTCTTGAACGGGCAGACTGGCACAGCAATTTGCATTTCCAGACGGCCACCACTATTGATACACTCGATTACAGTGGCTCGGGGCTTAATCAGGGTTCAAAACTCGTTATAGCAACGGCCGGTCCTGTAATTCGTACATTGTTGACACAGATACCGGCCGGGATGGAAATACCGGCAGATTTCGGCCCTGCCAAAGTCTGTTTTCCGGGTGTTATGGCTATTCAAGGCCCGAAGTCTGTACAGAGCAGAGGCGAATCTGACCAGCTGATTGAGGAATTCTGCCGGTTTTACGGTGAAAGGGATTGTTTTGATGGTTTCCCTTTGCTTGTGATTTGTGACGACAGCACCTTTACGTCAGCCAGCCTGAATAACTTTCTCTGGGTAACCTTCACCCGCTCCAACCCGGCTACCGATATCTATGGTGTTGCTGCCGAAACACACTGCAGGCATTGGGGCTGTCGCGGACCATTGGTGATTGATGCACGTATTAAACCATTCCATGCCCCAGTTTTGGAGGAAGAACCCGAAATAGAGCGACGAATTGATGCACTGGGTGTCAAAGGCGGCCCGCTCCACGGACTCATCTGAAATGATGTTGAAACAGTCTGGGATCGGAGAATAGCATGAAAGAGGCTATGTTTTATAAGCGGGAGCCGGGCGGACAGGTTCGCTGCTGCCTTTGCCGGTTCACATGCCAGATTGGTGATGGAAAACGTGGAATCTGCGGGGTACGGGAAAATCATGGCGGTACTCTCTACAGCCTGGTATACGGGAGGCTCTGTGCTGAGCATATTGATCCTATAGAGAAGAAACCGCTCTTTCATTTTATGCCTGGAAGCAACACCTATTCTATCGCTACAATGGGTTGCAATTTCCATTGTCACCACTGCCAGAATTACACTATTTCACAGGTTGACCGGAATATTTCACTTAGGAGAGGAGATATCTCTCCTGAAGAGGTAGTTAAAAGGGCTATAGATAGCAATTGCAGTTCAATCTCCTATACCTACACAGAGCCGACCATATTTTACGAATATGCCTACGATGCTGCCCATCTGGCCCGGGAGGCAGGTATAAGGAATATCTTCGTAACTAACGGCTATATCAGTAAAGATGCTCTGTCCGCCATTTCACCCTGTCTTGATGCAGCCAATATTGATCTAAAGAGTTTTTCAGAGCGGTTCTATCGAGATGTCGTTCACGCAAATCTTCAGGAAGTTCTGGACTCTATTATCGAGTACCGAAGACAAGGAGTATGGATCGAGATTACAACCCTGATCATCCCGGGACTAAATGACTCAGAAGCCGAATTGAGGGGCATTGCTGATTTCATTGCAACCAATCTGGGGAACAACACCCCCTGGCATGTGTCAGGTTTCCATCCAACCTACAAGATGACTGATCGTCCCGGAACTTCAATCACTACCCTTCGCAGGGCTCGAGAAATTGGCATTGAGGCCGGGCTTCATTTCGTTTATGAGGGTAATGTACCGGGCTATGGTGGTGAAAATACATTTTGCTCATCATGCGCGACTATTTTGATAAAACGCCTCGGCTATACAATCCAGTCTAACAGAATTACCAATGGAGTATGCCCCGACTGTGGTACTGCTGTTGCCGGAGTTGGTCTGTGAAGCTACAGTCAATTATGTATGCTGCGTTTATCTTATGTTTTCTTGCAGTAGCTGCAGACTTGCCCGCTACTCCACTGTCAGCGGTTCCTGAAGCTACCACCACCACTCCTGCAATCAATTCCGAAAAAACCTTCTGTCAATGCTTCAACGACCTGAACAGCCTGATTCGAGATGGACGTATTCCGCGTAGTGAGGCATCCCGGGAACTAAAACGTCTACTGGGTGAGATCCGGCAGCAATATTACCGACAGGGCGGGGTTGACCATCCCCGCGGCAGCTGGGTCTTTCCCCTGGCAGGCTATGACAGCCGTGCCATAGATAAAAGCCACCATCATGGATACTCTGCCAAGGGTTATGATTTCTTTAAAGGTAACAGGCATGGCGGTCACCCGTCTCTGGATATTTTTATCCGTGACCGGAATCAGGACCAAAATGATGATATAAGCGGAAACCCAGTGTTGGTGCTTTCCATAACCGGAGGAATTGTCGTTGCCGTTGAGAAGGAGTGGTCAGAGGGGAGCCTGCTGCGAGGCGGGAAGTATATCTGGGTATATGACCCGAGCGAGGAACTGCTTTTCTACTACGCTCACAACAATGAACTGTTTGTGGAGCCGGGCGATTTGGTAAAGCCGGGCGATAGGCTGGCTACAGTAGGCAGAAGCGGCCTTAATGCTGCCAAGCGCCGCTCGCCGACCCACCTGCACTTGACGGCGCTTGAAGTCAACGGCGGTAGACCGCTGCCGGTGGACGTCTATTCCTGGCTGCTTAAGGCGCGGAAATTTCCCGCAGTGCCTTAAAGTAGTTCCATGCCAGATACCTATTTGATAAATGTACCTTTGCCGTACTCTTCAAATGCAACCCGCAGTTCTTCCTTGCTATTCATGACTATTGGCCCCTGCCAGGCCACCGGTTCGTGAAGCGGTTTTCCGGAGACAAGAAGGAAACGCAGCAGATTTGCTGTTGCTGAAACTTTTATCATTTCACCTTCATGATCAAACAAAAGCAAGGTTTCCGGTGTATGCACCGCGCTGCCGCTGTCAAAATGACCTTCGCCGGCCAGTACATAGGCAAAGGCGGTGTGTCCGGCCGGCACCGCGTGGGAAAACGAGATCCCGGCCGGAATTGATACATCCAGCATTTCCGGTTCTATAATGATATCCCGCACCGGCCCTTTTACTCCAGCCACCTGGCCGGCAATTACCTTGATTTTAACGCCTCCCTCCAGAGGCACTTCCTGAATTTCCAGAGCTTTTATATCCTGATAGCGCGGCGTCATCATCTTATGGCTAGCCGGCAGGTTTGCCCAGAATTGAAATCCCCACATGGTGCCGGTCGGACTTATCTGAGGCATCTCCTGATGTATGATCCCGCTGCCGGCGGTCATCCACTGCACGTCTCCGGCGCCGATGATCCCCTTATTCCCCATGCTGTCTCCAT
Organism: uncultured Geobacter sp.; assembly: GCA_964619855.1. Lineage (GTDB taxonomy): Bacteria > Desulfobacterota > Desulfuromonadia > Geobacterales > Pseudopelobacteraceae > JACRCG01. The sequence goes on from CAZUGI010000001.1 coordinate 65,159, forward strand.
GTTCAACAAGCCCTTCCAGGACATATGTTATAGTTTCTATTCCGCGGTGCGGGTGCCAGGGAAAGCCGGCCAGATACTCATCCGGGTTGGATGTGTGAAAATCATCCAGCATCAGGAATGGATCAAACAGGGGGACCTGGTGATAACCGAAAGCTCTTTTAAGATGCACTCCGGCTCCTTCAACGGTTGGTTTGCTGCTAAATGTTTTTGCAATATAGCGATCAGCCATTAGACTATCTCCCTTCACGGTGCCGTTTGCACGCAATATTTATTCAGGCGAAGTTTTGTTTTTGTATGCCTCTAACTCCTGTCTGGCAGTCATTAATTCTGCCAGCATCCGCTCTTCATTCAATACCATATCCCTGATGCGGGAAATTGTCATGGTCGTTGTCAAAAAAGACAGCAGACGCATGAACATTTCCCAGTAAATGAAATAAGAGTGCGAGTAGGGATGGTGGGTATACTTGTCTGAAAGGAACCACACTACAGCGGAACCGAATGCAACCTGAAGACCGAGCCATCGACCGCAATACCAGGAAGAAATGGCAACCGGTATAAAGTAGAATATGAAAAACCCAAGTTCATAGCCGGTAACATAATCAAGCCAGCCAATGCAGAGCAGAACAACAAAACTGACTGCTTCAACGGAGCCGCATTGCCCGGCAAAGGCATCAGGATGCGAGAAACGCCAATTTTTTGGAGAATTGGTCACAGGATTACCATGATTTATGTTGCTGACACTTGGAAGTCATTTTAGCTCATTACAGGGTAATCGCTGTATCCGGCCGGACCAGGGCTGTAAAAAGTGCTTTGATCGGCTTCAGTCAGAGGGGCTCCGGCTTTCAGGCGTTCCACCAGATCAGGGTTGGAAATAAATGGGCGACCGAATGCGATCAAATCAGCAGCACCATTTCCAAGGTCTTGCTCGGCACGCCTAAGGTCGTAGCCGCCTGAAAGAATAACCGCACCTCCACCGGAGCTCCTGAAATTGCTGCAGATCAGCTCGACTGCAGCTGATTCAGGCTTGGGTGCACCCATTGCGGAATGGTCAACCATGTGGATGTAGGCCAGTTTGAGCTGTCCGATCTCGGCAGCCAGCGATGAGTATTGGTCAGCTATTCCATCATAGCTGCCGCTCATATCGTTGAAAACACCATACGGCGAAAATCTGATTCCTGTCCGCTCTGAGCCGATTGCAGCGACGACAGCGTGTGCAACATCAAGTGCGAATTTATTCCGTTTTAGGGAGTCGCCGCCGTATTCATCATCGCGGAGGTTTGAGCCCGGATCAAGGAACTGGGTGATCAGGTAGCCGTTGGCAGCGTGAATCTCGACACCGTCGAAACCGGCTTTAACGGAGTTGGCGGCTGCCAGGGCATATTCTTCGACAGCCTGTTGTATATCTTTCTTTTGCATCTCACGGGGTAAATCGTACGGCTGTTCTCCCTGACTGTCAGTCCAGATTTTTCCGCTCATGGCAGCCGCAGAGGGTGCGACAAGTTCGGCTCCTGCCGGCAGGTTCAGTTTGTTACCAACCCGGCCTGCGTGCATCATTTGAAGAAAAATTCTACAGCCGCGGGAATGAACAGTATCTGTAACAGCCTTCCAGGCAGCAGTCTGTTCCGCTGAATAAATACCTGGAATGCGGGCATAGCCCAGTCCGTTGGGGGATGGGGATGTCCCCTCAGTGACAATGAGGCCGGCACCGGCCCTTTGCCCGTAATACTCAGCCATCAATTCATTGGGCAGATTGCCGATAGCACGGGAGCGGGTCATAGGCGCCATAACCACACGATTTTGAAGTGTGACGGAGCCAAGCTTGCATTGAGTAAAAAGTTTCATGGTATTCCTCCCGCCTATATTCTGTGAATGATTGCCGGAACATGCTGTACAGTCCGGGTGTAGTGCACGGCCGGTTTGCCAAATGCCATGGCATAGCCAATAATATGGTCATCAGGAATGCCGAGCCTCTGGCGTGTTTCCGGAAGCAGGTCGTTTATGGCTAGTTTGGCCAGACCGTCCCATACCGTACCTACACCGTTCGCCTGAGCGTAAAGTTCGAAATAGGAGAGGGTGATCAGGCAGTCCGGTACGGGTGATGGAACGTCTTTAGGGGCTGATGCAATCAACAGGTGCGGAGCACCGCGAAACAGGGTGTCGACCCCTTTTTCCTCCCACAATGAAACAAAATCTGCAAAATAGGCCAACCCTTCTGGAAGCGCCTTGTCCTTGACAAGTTGGGCCAAGCCGGACATTAGATCGTTTCGTAATGCTTCCAGTTTGTTTTTGTCATCAATCACGGAGAGTCGCACCTGTCGGGAGTTGACGCCGGTGGGGCCATGCCATGCAACTTCCAGCAGGTGTTGTATCAGCGCCGGATCCAGATTTTCGTTCTTGTAGCGTCGCACCGACCTGCGCCCTTTAATCAGTGTTTCCATCTGTTCGGGTCTTGGGAAGTTATCAGCTATTGGCAGGCTGTTCTCAGGTTTCAGTCCCAGAATCGTCACTGCACCTGTGGGACAGACTGCTAGGCAGTGCTGACACCGGTAACAGGCCGTTTCACTGGCTGGAGCAATGAAAGGAAAATGCCCTTTCTCCATGACAATTATCTGAGCCGGGCAGTCAACAACGCATTGGCCGCAGCTGGTGCATTTCTGCTTGTCTATTTTAAATGAGAACATGAAAGTACTCCGCATATCCATATGATAATAAAGCTAAACAGCAATTTCTATTTTTTAGGTCTCTGTACCGCTATCAGATCACGACTGTAAGAAGTTATCCTGAATCCTTTTTGGCTGAGGCCGTTCGCCAGATAAATCGGATTTTCAGAAAAACTGACCACAAACTCACCCAGTCCCTTCTCTTCAACCTGAGTTACCCAGGTAATCTTCTGCAGTTGGTCACGCATTGCAAAGGTTTCTGCTGGATCCGATATGCCGGCAATTTTTACTGTTACCCGGCCGGAGATTTCTTTGAGTCTGGAGTGAATTTTTTCAGTGATGGCAGGTACAAACTTTTCAGAGAGGTTCTTTAACGCTTCAGCGTAGGCATCTTCCCGGTTGGGGGCCAGACCTTTGGCTTCCTCGTTGCCGGCGACCAGGACGGCCAGCTTGCCGCTTACATCCCTTGCAAGCAGGCGATAGGAGAGTCTTGCAGTAACAGAATTAAACGGCATCTTTATGCCATATCCGGCGTCAGATCCCTTTTCTGTCGACAATACCGGCTCAACTTTTCCAATCAGAATCGAATTGGCAAGAAATCGGTATACTATGTTGCGTACTGCAGTCTGGTCGCCCCCCTTCATTGCAGATTCTATATCTTTGATTTTTAGAGGATGGGTTTCAGCCAGATCCCGGACAGAAAACCCCTGTTCGGCAAGTTTTCCGATAACTGACTGAGCCAGAATATTTTCATCATCAAATTCCTGTTTGGATATTTTTCTGGCAGGCAGATACACTGAAATTGCGGTATTGAGTGAGAGGGCTGACATTGCAGCTTTGGCATTTACCGGTTCGACACAGACATTGACCAGCGCCTTTGCGCTGTCGCCCTCCTGAACTACTTTGATGGTACGATAACTGGTCACCACACCTCGGGTCTGGGTTGTAATTATATCATCCAGAAGTGCCGAATCTTCTACTATGGTCCTGCTTTTGAGATCGATTCCGGCAATCTGTTCGACGGCCGCGAACTTGGCACGATTGACCGCTTCAACCTTGGCAGAAGGAACGTCGCCACGCAACACAATGCTTTCACCTTTCGCATCGATACATACCGGTTTTGCTGATGCGCTGGAAATAGTGGAAAGAATCAACAGAATGGTCGCCGGTACGGCAATTTTAAAACAAACCATATCGATCCCTTTTTATTCAAACATTGAAATTACTTTTTGAATTATACTTAAAAACAGTGGCAAGTCAAAGTTTCTCGCATCTGCTCAAAGTCGAGGCTAATACCTTAAAATACCGGAATTGGCTGGACAAACGGACCGTAATTACTGTATGTGAAGCTGTCAGGATATGGAATGGCAATGAAGGGATGATATATGCTTAAAAGCATGACAGGTTATGGCAAAGGTGAAGCATCCGCTCCACCAGGTAATTTATCGGTTGAGATTCGTTCGGTCAATCATCGCTACTGCGAGATTTCAGTGCGGATGCCGCGCATTTTTGTGTCTCTGGAGAACGAAGTCAAGCGTCTGGTTTCCTCGATCATGAAACGCGGCAAGATAGATGTAACAGTACAGTGGGAGGAGTCTACGACCTCCGATACGATTCCCCAGATTGATATTGCAGCTGCACGGGGCTATAGAGAGGCTTTTTCACGGCTGGCGGATGAACTGCAGCTTGCCCGTGAAATTCCGCTGACTCTCATTATTTCTCAGAAGGGCGTGATGAAAGATGCCGTCAGCTCTATTGATGAATCCGAATTTCAACCGATCCTGATTTCAGCCGTACATTCTGCGGTTACGGCAATAGATGCCATGAGGAAACGGGAAGGCGATGCCCTGGTAACAGATCTTATGACAAGGCGCAAACAGGTGGCGGAGTGGGTTGGTGCAATAGGTGTTCGGGTTCCGCAGGTTATTGCTGAATACCGGCAAAAACTTAAATCCAGGCTGGATTTACTTCTGGATGGAAATGAATTTGATGAAAACCGCCTGGCCCAGGAAATAGCCCTGATTGCCGATCGAAGTGATGTAACCGAGGAGCTTGTCCGGCTTGCAAGTCATTTCAAGCAGTTTGACGAAACAGTGCGTTTGTCCGAACCGGTTGGTCGCAAGCTAGATTTTCTGATGCAGGAAATGAATCGTGAGGTTAATACGATCGGTTCGAAGTCAAACGATGTCGAAATAACGACCCTGGTTATTCAGATCAAGGCCGAGATGGAGAAAATGAGGGAGCAGGTTCAAAATGTTGAGTAAGCTATAATTACAATTTGTTATGATGTTGTTATATTGAATTTAAATATGAGGCTGAGCTATGAAACGTGAAGGCTTGACCATTATACTGTCAGCACCATCTGGTGCCGGCAAGACCTCACTCTGCCGTGAGCTTTTTAAAATATTCCCGGATATTAAGGAGTCGGTCAGTTACACGACCCGCAAACCCAGGCTTGGAGAGGTGGAAGGTGAGGCCTATCATTTCATTTCCCAGGATGAATTTGCCAATATGGTGACCCGCGATGCTTTTGCCGAATGGGCAATGGTGCATGGCAATATGTATGGTACTGCACTAAGTACACTTGAAGAAGCCAGAAAAAATGGAGTTGACCTGGTGTTGGATATTGATTGTCAGGGCGCTAAAAAGCTGAAAGAACAATTTGACGGAGGTGTCTACGTTTTTATTCTGCCTCCCAGTATGGATGAACTGAGACGTCGGCTTGAAAATCGCTCATCCGACGCCCAGGAGATTATCGAACGCCGTATAATCAGGGCTGCGGACGAAATCAAAGAAGCACGTTGGTACGACTACATTATTATTAATGATGATTTTGAAATTGCCTGTCGAGAATTGGCGTCTATTGTGACTACTCACCGTCGCAAAACATTCAGGATGATGGAGCAGGTCGGGAAATTGTTTGATATATGAGCAAAAACAGGCTATAAGGAACAATATTTTAAGTCGCAAGAAGGAGTTGGTTTATGGCTCGTGTAACTGTAGAAGATTGTCTTGAAAAAGTGGAGAACAGATTCCAGCTGGTGATGCTCGCTTCCAAGCGGGTTAAGCAGCTTTACAAAGGGGCCCAGCCTTTGATTCCGCCCAGAAACAACCGTATGGTTGTGACCGCCCTGCGCGAAGTAGCGGCCGGAAAAATTAATTTTGAAGTCGGCAAAAAACAGCGCGCCAACTAACCTGCCATGTGAGGGTGAAGCCGGATTTGATTTCGACTTCACCCTTTTTTTATCCAACCTCCGGTAATCCCAATCTTTCTATTTATACAGGCGATGACTAGCGTATGATACGGCTCAATGACATCCTTGACAAGGTAACGGCATATAATCCTTCTGCGGATCTCAATATCATCCGCAAGGCTTATGTTTACTGCGCCAAGGTGCATCAGGGGCAGACGCGGCTGTCAGGTGAACCCTACATCATTCATCCTATGGAAGTTGCCGGATTGCTGGCCGATCTCAAGCTGGATGTTCCCAGCATAGTTACCGGTTTTCTGCACGACACCATCGAAGACACCCTGGCTACCTCTGAAGAATTAGCTGTGATGTTCGGCAGTGAAATCGCTGCGCTGGTTGACGGTGTTACCAAGATCAGCAAAATTAATTTCAAGACCAAAGAAGAAAGTCAGGCCGAGAATTTCCGCAAGATGCTTCTGGCCATGGCAATCGATATACGCGTAATTCTTGTCAAGCTGGCTGATCGACTGCACAACATGCGTACCCTTGAGTTTCAGGCGGAACCAAAGCAGCGCAGAATTGCTCGCGAGACCATGGATATCTACGCTCCGATCGCAAATAGACTTGGCATCTCATGGGTAAAGGTTGAGCTTGAGGACCTTTCATTCCGTTATCTGCATCCGGAAATTTATTTTGATCTAGTAAAGAAAATATCGCTTAAAAAACAGGAGCGCGAAGCTTTTGTTGATGAAGCCAAGGCGATTATCTTTGAAAAGCTGTCATTTTATGGAATCCATTGCGAAATATCAGGACGAAGCAAGCACCTCTTCTCTATCTACCGTAAAATGGAGAAGAGGAACGTTGAGTTTGAAGAGATCTACGATCTTATCGCGCTTCGCATTCTTGTTGCGGACGTTCGGGAGTGCTATGAGGTGCTGGGGGTAATACATTCCGCCTGGAAGCCAATCCCGGGCCGCTTCAAAGATTATATCGCCATGCCGAAAGGCAATATGTATCAATCCCTGCATACAACTGTAATAGGTCCGCATGGCGACAGAATGGAAGTTCAGATCCGCACTCACGAGATGCACAGTGTTGCCGATGCCGGCATTGCAGCACACTGGAAGTACAAAGAGGGAAAGGGGTACGACGAGAAGGAGGTCAAGCGCTTTGCCTGGCTGCGTCAGCTTCTGGAATGGCAGAACGAGTTGCAGGACTCCAAAGAGTTCATGGATTCAGTCAAATTCGAACTATTTCCGGAGGAAGTTTATGTTTTTACACCCAAAGGAGACGTGAAGGGACATCCAAAAGGCTCGACACCGATAGATTTTGCCTACAGCGTCCATACCGATGTCGGTCACCGCTGCGTGGGGGCCAAAGTTAACGGCAAGCTTGTGCCGCTTAAGTATGAGCTCAAAAACGGTGACATAGTCGAAATTATCACCTCTCCTCACCACACACCCAGCAAGGATTGGCTGAAAATAGTCAAGAGCTCCAGAGCCCGCAACAGAATCCGGGTCTGGATCAAAACCGAAGAGCGTAAACGCAGCATCGGACTTGGCAGGGAAATCTGCGAAAAGGATCTTCGAAAGTATTCGGTAAATCTGCAAAAAATTCAAAAGTCCGGTGAATTTAAAAAGGTCGCCAATGAATTCGGATTTGCTGCAGATGACGACCTACTAGCAGCCGTCGGGTATGGCAAAATATCAAGCGGCCAGATTGTAGGGAAACTGCTGCCGAGTGAAAAGATCAAGGAAAGGGCAGATCACAAGGAGAGCAGGCTTGAAGCAGTCATTAATAAACTTAAGGGCAAGACCGCCGGTGCAGTAGAAATCAGCGGTGTCGACGATGTGCTTGTCCGTTTCGGGAAATGCTGCAATCCTGTACCTGGAGACGAGATCGTCGGTTTTATAACCCGCGGCAAGGGGGTTACCGTCCACACTGCGGATTGCCAGTTTGCTTTGGAGAGCGATCCGGAACGACGGATTGATGTGGCATGGAACAGGCTCAAAACCGCCGCACTACCGGTCAAGATCCGCGTTCTGTGTCATGATGTCAAAGGGATTCTGGCTAATATTACCATGGCAATCACCAATAGCGAGGCCAACATTTCCAGCGCTCAGATACACAGCACCGTAGATCTTCGCGGTGAAAACACCTTTGAGGTGAATGTAATTGATCTGGCACACCTGCAAAAAGTCATGAATGCCCTTATGAAGGTCAAAGGGGTTATCAAGGTTGAGAGGATAAAGCAATGAAACTGGAAATATTGACTGCTGAAAATGCTCCAGCCGCAATCGGTCCTTATTCACAGGCGGTTAAGGCAGGCGGTCTTTTGTATTGTTCGGGTCAGATTCCTCTGGACCCTGCCACAGGAGAGCTGGTTTCCGGTGGCATTGTTGAACAGACGGAGAGAGTGATGAATAATATCAGCGCCGTGCTGAGTGCGGCGGGAACCGGGTTCGACAATGTTATTAAATCAACTATCTATCTGGCGGACATGGCAGATTTTGCTTCTGTTAACGATGTCTACGGGCGCTGTTTTGAAAAGCACAAACCGGCCAGGTCGACAGTTGCGGTAAAGAGTCTTCCGAGAGGAGCGCTGGTGGAGATAGAGGTGATTGCCGGCCTGTGACTCAGCAAAAACAGCCGCACTCCGGTTGGAGTGCGGCTGCCTGATTGTCTTACAAAGTAAAAGCCTAGAGCGCCTTGGTGACGTGGCCTGAACGAATACAACGGGTGCAGACCTTTACAGTAGAGATGCTGCCATTTCTAACGGCTTTGATTTTCTGAAGGTTCGGATACCAGACGGTACGAGTCTTGTTGTTTGCATGACTGACGTTGTTGCCGAAGCTCGGGCCTTTTCCACAGATTTCACATTTTCGTGACATATATTTGTCCTCCATTGATAACTGAAAAAAATCTTATAGCAGACTGATCTAGTGCTTGCAAGAAAAATGTGGGTCGAGGCATGAATATAATCAAAGGATTAATAACACTGATAGTGATCGGCCTGTTTGCGATAACAGTTCTGTTCATTGATTTTACCTACAAAACTTTTTCATATCGGCAGGTTTCTACAAAGGCTGATGCCATAGTCGTGCTGGCTGGCGGCAAGGGCAGGGTGGAAGAAGGTCTCCGGCTCTTTCGTGAATCGCGGGCCGGATATCTCTTTTTCATTGGAGTTGATCCGTCAGTACGCAAAAGCGACCTTTATCGTCCACAGACAGGGGACCCTTCTCCGGAAAATGTAATTTTGGAAAAGGCATCCCGAAATACTCTTGAAAATGCAATTTTCGGGCGTGACCTGATTGTCCGGCACGATATCCGGTCTATTATTCTTATCACCTCCCGCTATCATCTCAAAAGATCATCAATTCTGTTTCGCAACTCACTGCCCAGGGACATTGCCATTTATCCCTATCCTGTAGACTCAAGCAGTCTGAAGGAGTCCTGGTGGAGCCACGGCGGGAGTTTTCAGCTGTTGTTCCGCGAGTTCTATAAATACTGCATGTTCCGTTCTTTTTTTCTGCTGGCCCCCGGCGAATTGCGCGAAGGTGGCATGCCGGTTATTCCGGGACGGTGAGCCGCTTTCATCTTAGATCAATATCTGCTAGTATCCCTGGGATGCAATGACAGGAACCGGATAAAGAGAAAGGATTCAGCTACATGAACTATATCAGTACCCGTGGAGGAATCAGTCCGATTCCATTCAAGGATGCCGTAATGATGGGACTAGCCTCGGATGGCGGCCTGCTGCTGCCCCAAACGTACCCTCAAGTCAGCAGGGAGGAGCTGGAATGCTGGCGTAATTTAGGTTATTCAGAACTGGCCTATAATATTATCTCCCTTTTTGCAGATGACATACCCGCCGACAAACTCAAAGCAATCATTGACCGGTCCTACGCCACTTTTTCACACCCTCAGGTAACGCCAATAGTTAAGCAGGATGGTGTTTATATTCTTGAGCTATTCCACGGTGTAACTCTGGCATTCAAAGACGTCGCTCTCCAGTTTCTGGGCAATCTCTTTGAATACATTCTGGCCGAGCGAAATCAAAAACTGAATATAATCGGCGCCACATCGGGAGACACCGGCAGCGCCGCCATTCACGGGGTACGCGGCAAGCAGGGCATCACTATTTTTATCCTGCATCCTTATGGCAAAACCTCGGCGGTTCAAGCTTTGCAGATGACATCAGTTACTGATGACAATGTCCATAATATAGCCGTTCACGGCACTTTTGATGATTGCCAGGATATAGTCAAGGCGCTCTTTGGTGACCTTGAATTCAAAGAGAAATATTCCCTTGGCGCGGTAAATTCAATTAACTGGGCCCGGGTTCTGGCCCAGGTTGTCTATTACTTCTACGCCTGGCTGAGAGTCACTGAAGAGAGTGATAAAGAGGTTTTGTTTTCTGTTCCTACAGGAAATTTTGGCGACATCTTTGCTGGATATGTGGCCAAAAAAATGGGGCTGCCGATCGGCAGACTGATGCTGGCAACCAATGAAAATAATATTCTTACCCGCTTCATAAACGATGGTGATTATTCTCTGGGTGATGTCGTACCGACTGTTTCTCCTTCAATGGATATTCAAGTTGCCTCGAATTTTGAACGATATCTTTTCCATCTGTTTGGCAACGATTCAGACCGGGTAAAGGCTTCTTTTGTTGAGCTGAAAGGGCAGGGGCGGATTACATTCTCTCCTGCTGAAATGCAACAGGTTCGTAATGATTTTTGTTCCTGCTCGGTAAATCAATCTGCCACATTGAAAATGATCCGGGACTTTTATGAAAAAACCGGGTACCTGCTTGACCCGCATACAGCCGTTGGCGTGAAGGCTTCTCTGGAAGTGCTGCCTCCTGACTCTTCGAGGATATGTCTTGCCACGGCTCATCCTGCCAAATTCAGTGAAACAGTTGAAATGGCACTCGGCAAAGCTGCTCCTGTTCCAGAAGCGGTCAAAGAATTGAATGGCAAACCGACCCGTTGCGAGATTATGGACGCTGATATTGATAAAGTGCGTGAATTTGTTGTCGCACACATCGGATAATTTCAAAAAACATGATACATGTCTGAAAAAAGCAATATAGCCAAAGCCGCCGGGATTCTGGGCAGCGCCACGATGCTTTCGCGTATCATGGGTATGGCCCGTGATATGGTTGTATCACGCCTGTTTGGAGCCAGTCTGGCCACGGATGCATTTTTTGCCGCCTTCCAGATACCGAACATGCTGCGGCGTTTCTTTGCAGAGGGCGCTCTTACCGCAGCTTTCGTGCCTACATTTTCAGCAACACTCAAGCAGCATGGGGATGAAAAAGCCAGGGAACTGGCTAATATCTGCTTCACATTACTGACTATAGTGATGGCGGCAATCACTCTGGCAGGAATAATATTCTCTCCCTACATAGTCGGCCTGATGTTTCCGGGATTCAGGGCAGAACCTGGTAAATTCGAGCTGGCAGTCCTGTTAAACCGCCTGATGTTTCCATACATCTTCTTTATCAGTCTTGTCGCGCTTTGCATGGGTATTCTCAACACCGTACGCCACTTCTTCACTCCGGCCATTTCCACTGTTTTTCTGAATATTTCCATGATACTGAGCGCTCTCTGTCTCGGAGCCTATTTTGAAGTACCCATCACTGCTCTGGCCGTGGGTGTACTGCTGGGCGGTTTTATACAATTGATAATTCAACTCCCGGTGCTGTGGAAAAAAGGCTTTCCGATCCGCCCGAATTTTGATTTCAGTAATCCAGAAGTACGTCAGATTGCCCTGTTAATGCTGCCGTCAGTCTTCGGGGTCGGTGTGTATTATTTGAACATTACTGTCAGCGCTATACTGGCTTCGATGCTTCCTCAGGGGAGTGTTTCCTACCTGTATTACGCTCAGCGCCTGTTTGAATTTCCTCAAGGCATCTTTACCGTCTCCGTTGCCCAGGCTGTGCTGCCATCCATGAGCAGGCAGGCGGCCGAGGGGGATTTGGCAGGTATGAAAGATTCCCTGTCATTCGCCCTGCGCCTGACGCTGTTCATAACTATGCCGGCAATGGCAGGCCTCATGGCTTGCTCAACGCCTATTTTCAGCCTGCTTTTCATGGGTGGGGCTTTTGATTATTCCAAAGTCGTCAACTCTTCAGAAGCTCTCCTTTATTACTCTCTTGGACTCTCGTTTGTGGCACTTACCAGAGTACTTGCGCCGGCTTTCTATGCGTTAAATGACACAAAAACCCCGGTATTAACAGCATTTATAGCATTTATTCTCAACCTTTGCTTGAGCCTGGCACTGATGGGGCCGCTTAAGCATGGCGGGTTGGCACTTGCAACCACGCTCTCGGCATTTGGCAATATGCTGCTGTTAATGTGGCTGCTAAGGCGTAAAATCGGCTCCTTTGGAGGCAGAAGCGTTATGGTGACCGGACTCAAATCTTTGGTGGCAAGCATGCCGATGACAGCCGCTGTTGTGTATGTCTGCACTTTAACTGACTGGTCGCTGGCAGGGCATAAGATGCAGAAGTCTCTGGTTTTGGGAACAGCAATCTTAGCCGGTGTTTTTATCTACGCTGTTGCTGTACGGCTACTTCGGTCAGAAGAGGCGGATGCGGCGGTTGTAATGTTGCGGAAGAAGTTGGGGAAAGTTTAGCACATATGGCCATCTCAGATGAGTTCAGATCGATATTTACCACATCATTTGGCACGGGTGTGGTTCATGCATCGGAGTACGGGGTCTTTAAGGTTGATCTGCCTGATATCAGTCAGGTTGTAATTTCAAAAGAGCTGTCTGAAACGGATTTCAAATCATCAAACCTGACAGAGAGTGCCGCGACACTATTACAAAGGTATTTTACAGGCGAAGCGGTTGATTTTATGGATCTGCCGGTAGATCTCTCCGGGATATCTCCATTCAGATGCAAAGCCTTGAGGACCATCCGAAGCATACCTTATGGAGCCGTATGTACATATGGAGAGGTTGCAATCGAATGCGCTTCTCCACGCGCCGCCCGGGCGGTCGGCGGTGCCATGGCGTCCAATCCTGTACCAATAATTATCCCCTGTCATCGGGTAATAGGCAGTTCAGGACGTCTAACCGGTTTTTCAGCTCCGGGTGGCGAAGAGTTGAAATTTAAATTATTAAAGATGGAAGGCATTGAATTTAAAGGGTTGCTTGCTATAAAAAAATCATTGGTTATGAACAGGTGAACTTGGCATAAAAAATATGTTTGCAAGGCAAGAATAAAGCTTGACAGTGCAAACCCCCATAATTGCAAGGCAAGATGCTAACTATTTGATAATACAGCATTATTATGATGTATAAAAAAACGGCAAAACAGTGAAATCTCTTGCAAAAATATCACTTTTGTTTCTCATCAACACCGTTGTCCACAAGTTATCCACAATTTTTGTTGATAAGATAACAACCTTGCAAAATCAGATAGATCGATAAGGCGAACATTAAAATTTGGGCCGTCGCTCTTCAGTTTTCGCCTGTTCCCATAGCAGATCCATCTCTTCAAGCGATGCATCTTTTACAACGCGCTCCTGTTTGTTCAACGCTTCTTCAACGAAAGCAAAACGCCTCTGAAAACGGCTGATGGTTTTTCTCAGGGCCTCTTCCGGATTAAGCGACAGAAATCTTCCCAGGTTTACGATGGCAAACAGAAGATCTCCGAGTTCATCTTCCATGTTTTCCTGGTTTCCCTCAGCCCAGGCTTCTTCGAACTCATGCAGCTCTTCCATGACTTTGGCAAATACCTGGTCTGAATTATTCCAGTCAAAACCAACCCTGGAAGCCTTTTCAGTGATCTTGTGGGCTTTCAGAAGCGCAGGCAGGTGCGGTGGCACACCCGCCAGGGCGGATTTGCGTTCGGGGCCTTTTTCCTCCTTTTTGATCCGCTCCCAGTTTTCCACCTGGGCAGTGCTGTCCCTAATGTCGAGGTCTCCAAAAACGTGTGGATGACGTCGTACAAGTTTTTCACATAATGTTCTGATCACATCGCTCATACTGAACTGGCCGGCTTCCTCAGCTATGGCAGCATGGAAAACCGGCTGCAATAAAAGATCGCCGAGCTCTTCCTGAAGAAGTTCAGGAGTTTTGGCATCGATTGCCTCTATCACTTCATACGTTTCCTCCAACAGGTAGCGGGTAAGACTTTCATGGGTCTGTTCGGCGTCCCATGGACAACCTCCCGGCCCACGCAGTTTTCTCATGATGTTTACCAGTTGTTCAAAATCAAATTCATTGGGGTTCATAGTATTCCTTACTCAATAATCTGAATCTGCATCTCATGCAGAGGCTTGACTTTATGACATATAATAGTATCTTTCCGGTAATGCAAAACATAAAGTTTGAGTATGGGGAATCCTCATGAAATCCGAAGATAAAGAGTCATTGCAGAGGCTGCTTGAACGGCGCAACGAAGAGCTGGCCTCGATGATAGAAATCGGCAAAGCATTGACGTCTTGCCTGGAAATTCATGATGTCCTTGAAACTATTATGAAACAGGTCGAGAGGCTGATTAAGCCTAAAGCCTGGTCACTACTGCTTGTTGACCGCGAAACGGGTGACCTGACCTTTGAAATAGCCATTTCTCCTGTCGCTGAACAGCTAAAAGGGATTATCTTGAAGCGGGGGGAAGGTATTGCCGGATGGGTTGCGCTTCATGGTCAACCGCTTTTGATACCGGATGTCAGTAAAGACGAACGCTTTGCCGTCCATATTGACAAGAAAATGCTGTTTACAACGCGGTCCATAGTATGTGTGCCGATGAAAATAAAGGAACAGGTTATCGGAGTAATTGAGCTTATAAACAGTTATGAGGAAGTAGATTTTGATGAAAGCGACATATCACTGGTTTCGGCAATTGCCGATTTCGCTGCAATAGCACTTGACAATGCCAGAAATTACGAACGGATAAGTGAACTGGTAATTACTGACGACCTGACCGGCCTGTATAATTCCAGACAGTTTGGACAGTTGATAGATGATGAGATTAATCGCTCAAGGCGCTATAAAGAGGAGATGTCGCTGGTTTTTCTGGATCTTGATCACTTCAAAAGCATCAACGATACGCACGGCCATCTGGTAGGGAGTCGGATGCTGGGGGAGTTCGGAAAAATGATAGGTGGGCACGTTCGTTCATCTGATATGGCCGCGCGCTATGGCGGCGACGAATTTGCAATCATACTACCCCATACCGGGAAACTACAGGCGGTAAAAATGGCTGAAAACCTGTTGGCAGTCATGAAAAACACACACTTTAAATCTGACGACAACTCAGAAATACCACTGACTGCCAGTTTCGGTGTCGCATCATTCCCGGTTGATGCCGATAACAGGGCTGATTTGATAAGGGCTGCAGATATAGCAATGTACAACGCCAAAGACTCCGGCAGAGCCGGAGTCAGAGGGTTCGATATTTCGTAGGAAGATCATTCCAGCGAATACACCAAAATGAATTTATCACAACCGGTTAAAGCGTACCTGCCATCCGGAGTAGTTGCCATGGAATAGGCCCGCTGACCCAGGCCGATCCTCTTTTTTTCCTGGCCAGTACCAAGATCCCATACGATCATCAAACCGCCACCACGTTTGCTGTCTGAAGATACCAGTGAATGTCCGTCCTTACTTATCCCGATTGATATGATTGAGTCGTCATGGCCGGCAAGTTGAAATTTCCTGTTTCCGGTAGCTGTATCCCAGACATATATTCTTTTGTCGGAACTGGCGGAAATGACCTGCTTGCCTCCGGGACTGAAAAGCAAGGAGGTTATGTCATTGGAATGGCCGAGTAAGGTTCGTATTTTAGAACCTTTCGAACTGTCCCATAAAGTAATGTTTTTGTCCTGACCTCCCGAAGCTATGTATTTTCCGTCCGGACTGACCGCAACAGCCAGAACATCTTTCTCGGCCCTGATTTCTCTGGTTTTATTATTCTTATAATTCCAAATCAGAATTTTTGAGCTTTTAGTACCGATAGCAAGTGAGCCACCGCCCGGATAAAAAGCAACTGAAGTTACGTTTTCTTTGAGTAGAAGCGAGTGTATCTGCTGGCGACGGGCAATATCCCATACGACCACCCGGTCACTCCTGCCAGCTGTTGCAAGCAGTTTGTTGTCACTGCTGAAAGCAGCTGTTTGCACGGACTTGGAGTCGTCACTGAGTGTGGCCAGAGATGACCAGCTGGAAAGATCCCAGATATCAATCAATCCATCTTTGTCGGCCGAGGCAGCCAACTGGCCGTTACCGGATACCGTCATGGCTATGACATCCGATTTATGAGCGTAGAGGGTTTTGAAGGTGCCCTGAGCTGAAACCTCACTCTGACGCTCTCTATCCTGCACCTGCCGATTATATTTTAAATTTTCCTCGTCCTGCTTGCGCCTGTTTTCGGCAATCTTCCGTTCCTCCTCGGCTCGTTTTTTACGCTCCTTATCACGATCTTTCTGCAATTGCTGTTCTCTTTTTCTTTCTTCCTCCAGACGGGATTTGTCTTCAAGCATTGCTTTAGGGTCAGCTTCATCCTCTTGGAGGATGGCGGTAACAAGCTGTCCGGCCTGGATACAGGATGGACAGGTTTCACTGACAATAACTGCATCGGCCGTTTTGTCCATGAAACTAGATATTTTGATGACCCCTTTATCAAGCATTTCGACGGAGAGTACCTCACCGGTTTTAGGATGTTTGAGAAGAGCTCCTTCAGTATAAACCTTAAACTGCATTCCTGCTCTGGCGCCTGCCTCCCTGCCAAGATCAATGATGGCAGTGCCTTCAGTACGTTTTACAATGTATCCATGGAGTGGAAAATGCTTGATTATTTTAGCTGCCGAATCATTTACAAGTCTGTTAAGGCTGCTTGTTGACCCGCCACGGAATCGTTCGGCAGTAATAATTGAACCGGTTTCAACGTTCAGAAGCCGGACATTTATCTCGTAAATGCCGTCATAACTTTGAACCGTACCACTCACTACAGTTTTTACACCTAGCACTTTACCGAGGCGTGAGGCGCTGCGCGGGTCTATCAGTCCGGTCATCCCCATTTTCTGCTCTTCGAGAAGCTGCTGAAGCAGCCGTCTTTCAATTACGTCAAACCTCCCGGTGGAAACGAGCGCGGTGGTAAACCACTCAGCCACGATTTTACCGACATCCTTCACATCAAAAGTTCCGTTTTCCTGAAAATCCACTACGGCAACTTTAATTTTTTTGTATTCGGCGGCATCGACAACCGCGGAGAAACAAAACGAAACTGCAATCATGGAGACTAGGATAAATATTTTTTTCATGGGGGGACCTTTCACGGCAATCTTGTGAATTATCATACATGATTTGTAAGAATTTACCAGAAAATGTACATGAATCTGTTAAGTTACAGCTGCGGTATCTTATTGATTATAAAGATGTTGCCCACCGGCAGCTAACAGTGGTATATATAAGCTGTTCGTGAACCACAGAGGTCACCAGACCCCTGTGGTTTTCTATTTTCAGCCAAGGAGCACCAGAACAGGATGATTGCTGCGTCAAATGTAACACTTTCCTATGGGAAAAGAATTTTATTCAAAGATGTCAATATCAAGTTCACCCCTGGTAACTGTTACGGCCTGATTGGCGCAAACGGAGCCGGTAAATCAACATTTTTGAAGATTCTCTCGGGCGAGATCGATGCGGACAAAGGTGATATTACCGTTGGTGCCAGAGAGAGGATTGCGGTTCTCAGGCAGGATCAGTTTGCATTTGATGAGGAAACTGTCTTCAACACGGTTATAATGGGGCACAGACGTTTGTATGACGTGATGACTGAACGCGAGGCGATCTACTCAAAAGCTGAATTCAGCGAAGAAGACGGGGTCCGTTCGGCAGAGCTGGAAGGAGAATTTGCTGAAATGAACGGTTACGAGGCTGAATCGGAGGCTGCAGTGTTGCTGAATGGCCTCGGTATATCCGAGGAACTGCGCAGCAAACGTATGAAAGAGCTGGAAGGCGGCGACAAAGTACGCGTACTGCTGGCCCAGGCTTTATTTGGCAACCCAGACGTACTGCTGTTGGATGAACCGACTAATAACCTGGACCTCAAATCAATCTCATGGCTTGAAGATTTTTTATATCGTTTTCCAAATACAGTCATAGTTGTTTCACATGATCGTCATTTTTTGAATCAGGTCTGCACTCACACGGCCGATATCGATTTCGGCCGGATCCAGATCTATGTTGGTAACTACGACTTCTGGTATCACGCCAGCCAGTTGAACCTGAAGCAGAAGCAGAACGAAAACCGCAAGGTTTCTGAAAAAGCCGAAGAGTTGAAGGCTTTTATCCAGCGTTTCAGCTCTAATGCCTCAAAAGCCAAGCAGGCCACTTCTCGCAAAAAACTTTTGGATAAGCTTACTCTTGAGGATATGCCGACCTCATCTCGAAAATATCCGCACGTGGTGTTCAAACCGGAGCGGCCTTGCGGCGATATTATTCTTGAAATCCAGGGTCTCACCAAGGAATTGGATGGCATAAACATACTGAACAATCTTGACCTTATCGTTCGCAAAGGTGACAAGATTGCCTTTGTTGGTGGTAATACGCTGGCACGAACAACCCTGTTTCAGATTCTGGCCGGCGAGATAGAGGCTGACAGCGGCAGTTTCCGTTGGGGTGTTACTATAACCAGCGCATACTTTCCCAAGGAGAATAGCTCTTATTTTGGAAACGATCTGAATCTGATTGAATGGCTGGGGCAGTATTCACCTCCGACTGAAGGAGAAACCTTTGCCCGCGGCTTTCTGGGGAGGATGCTTTTTTCAGGGGAGGAGGCCATGAAAAAAACCAGCGTACTTTCCGGCGGTGAGCGTGTGCGCTGCATGCTTTCAAGGATGATGCTGACAGGAGCCAATGTTTTGATCCTGGATGAACCAACCAACCATCTGGATTTGGAGTCAATCACGGCCCTTAATGACGGTCTGATTGCCTACACCGAGGTTGTACTTTTCGCCTCGCACGACCATGAGTTTGTCTCCACGATTGCCAACCGGATTATTGAAATCACTCCCGGCGGTGTAATTGACCGGGTCATGGGCTTCGAGGAATATCTGGAAGATGCCGATGTGGGGCGTGAACGAGATGAACTTTATCATGGCCACGCAGATTTAACCTTATAGGGTGGATGTATTTCAATCCGGATACACAATTTGCTTGCCAGTTAAGCTTATTTCGGTAAATATAGCGGCTATTTAGCTGATATTTTATTCGAGGGGGACGGGATGTCTATGAGTTACGTAAAATGTTTTTGTTCACTACTGCTGCTATCTGCGCTTCTTTTGCCGGTTCAACCGGTTTTAGCCACCGAGGGTGGAGGAGGCGCGTATCCAAACGGTGCAGAAGATTTTATGTCCGGTGCTGTCCCGCCTCCAGGGACGTATATTCTTAATTATTTCAATTACTATTCTGCTGATAAACTGGCTGATAATAACGGCAATGGTGCCATGCCGGGCTTTAAACTAAGGGTCACCACTGATGTTGTCAGAATCGTGCATGTTACTCAAAAACAGCTTTTCGGTGGCCTATGGGCAATGCATATGCTGATACCGATTCAGAACGTGGATCTGTCAGTTCCGATTCCGGGCGCCAGCAAAAGCAAAACAGGTCTTGCAGACATCATTATTTCTCCTTTCATACTGTCATGGCATGCGAAAAACTGGCATGCCGCCACCGGGCTTGAGTTTTTCGTTCCGACCGGCAGTTATGACAAGAACGATATGGCAAATCTTGGGCGAAACTACTGGACTTTTGAACCGGTTTTTGCGGGCACTTATATTACCGACAGCGGGTATGAAGTCTCCGGCAAGTTCATGTATGACTTCAATACCAAGAACGATGATAAAAATTATCTGTCCGGCCAGGAATTCCACATGGATTATGCCTTCGGCAAAAAAATTGACAAGTTCACTTTTGGTGGAGCTGGATATCTTTATCAGCAGGTGACTGACGATGAATCAAACGGGGTCACTGTACATAATAACAAGGGGAGTGTTGTTGCGATTGGTCCGGCGGTTAAGTACGATTACAAAAAGATGAGTTTCAGCCTGAAATACCTTTTCGAGGCAGCTGCCAACAATCGGCCGGAGGGCAACAATCTCTGGTTTAAATTTTCATACGCCTTCTAACTGTTTAACATTTATGAGTTATCGAGGCGACACATTCAACGTGTCGCCTTTTTTTGTTCATCTTCGATCCCGCCGACAACATTTTAATTAGAATATTTGCTTGCAAACTACCGCTGTCATAGAATACTGTTTCAGCATATGGGTATGCTCAGTTTTGGAGGTTTGTTGTATGAGGTCCAATATTTTTTTGTCCGTGTTACCGGCTGTTTGTTTTACTGCTCTGATCGGTTTTTCATATCAGGCTGCCGCGGATCAGGGGGTTGTAAAGATTGGTCTTAATTATCCGGAAACCGGCCCTTATGCAAAGCAGGGACTTGACCAGAAACGTGCCTCCGAGATTGCCGTGGAGGAGATCAATGCTAGCGGAGGAATACTTGGCAAAAAGATTCAACTGGTTCTTCGAGACACAAAATCGAATGCAAAGATAGCAAAGGGAAATGCGATTCAGCTCTACGATGTTGAAGGTGTTCCGATGATTCTGGGTGGCTCATCCAGTGCGGTTGCCATTGCTACCGGAGAGGCTGCTCTTGAAAAGAACAAACTGTTCTTCGGTACATTAACGTATTCGACCGAAACTACTGGTGAGTATGGTCACCGCCACATTTTCCGTGAATGTTTCGACGCTTATTTTGCCGGAAAAGTAATGTCGGAATACCTGAATAAAAACTTCGCCGGGAAAAAATATTTCTACATTACCGCCAACTATACCTGGGGCTGGACAACTGAATCGGTGTTACGCTCCTTTACAAACACCAGGGATCTTAAAGAACATCCCGAAATTCTCACCGATCTTGGCGCCAAGGATTTTAAAAAAGAGCTGTTGGAGGCCAAAAAAAGCAACGCAAATGTTCTGGTGCTTTCTCTTTTCGGGCGTGATATGGAGATTGCCGTACGTCAGGCTGACGAAATGGGCCTGAAAAACAGAATGCAGATTATTGTTCCTCAGATGAATGAGGATATGGCCCAGGGTGCCGGACCTGAAGCCATGGAGGGCATCATAGGTGCTACGCCGTGGATGTGGAGTGTGCCGTTTAAGTACAATTATCCCAGGGGCATAGATTTCGTTAACAAATTTGAGGCCAGATTCAATAGATACCCGACCACTTCCGGCGCCTCGGCCTACGTGATATTACATGAATACAAAGCGGCTGTGGAAAAGGCCGGAACTTTTGCCACAAAAGCCGTAATCTCCGCTTTGGAAGGTCGAAAATACACCGGATTGAAAGATGAACAGTACTGGCGAAAATTTGATCACCAGTCAATCCAGACTGTTTATGCTGTCAAAGCCAAAAGGGCTGCTGAAGTTGAGAAAAGCAAGTACGAGTTGGATTATTTTGAAATTATTGCAACCATGAAGGGCGAGGAAGCGGCGGTGGACTTCAAGGAATGGAGTGATATAAGAGATATGGTCAATATGAGGCCGGAACTTGAAGAGCACCAAAACTCAAACTGAAACTGAAACATCTTCATTGATTAATAAACGGCGGATCTGTTCTTATAATCGTTGATATATTCCTCTCTATAATGCTATAAACAGATGCACCTAACCACAGGGTTACCCCCTGTGGTTTTTTATTCACCGGAGACGGCGTGATATCAGATTCATCGCTCACAATCAGTTGGTTACCCCCCGACCTCGAAGAGGAACGTTGGGAATTTTTCAATCATCCTGCCAAACAGGAGTGGTATCGGCAACATAATGTCTCCTGGGAGCAGATCATCTTACATTTCGGCGCCGGAAAACTGGCCCCTTATTCCCGTTCTGAGCGAATAGGCGAAATCCGGATCTCAAGCTCCTATCATAGTTATGAGGATTATCAGATATATTTAGCCCGTGCCAAGCGTGGCTACCGCAGAAATTATTCCCGGATGGAGAATGAACTTCAAAGCAAAGGATGTCTCGTTCTAAAGGCACCGATTGTTTTGTCAAGTGAAGATGATGGATTGCTGTTTTCCGGCTATCGGAGGCTCTGTCTGGCCTGGAACTACGGCATGACTCCTTATGTATGGCTGGTTAAGATGTCGGAGAATATTGAAAACAACAGTGTGGTTTACTCAACATGAAGATTTGGGTGGATGCCGACGCCTGCCCGCGGGTTATCAAGGAAATTGTTTTCCGGGCTTCAGAGCGATTACAGGTTGAAGTCTGTCTGGTGGCTAACAAGGCTCTGGTAAAATATCATTCACGCTTCGTCACTTCAGTGGTTGTACCGGAAGGTTTCGATGTAGCTGACGATTATATTGCAGAGCACGCCACTCCGCATGATCTGGTAATTACGGCCGATATCCCGCTGGCGGCCAGAATTGTCGATATTGGCGGCGTGGCTCTTGATCCGCGCGGCGAGTTATACACCGAAGAAAATGTCGGCGAGCGCCTGTCCGTGCGTGATCTTATGCAGGAACTGCGCGGTGAAGGTCTTGTACAGGGCGGGCCGGGGCAGTTTGGACTTGTTGATCGCCAGCGTTTTGCATCGGCTTTCGATCGGACGTTAACGCGTCTCAGTAAAAAACGATAGGGAGTTTCAGGGAATGGTTCATCTCTCCAATATAACCAGACAGCACGGCTCGCAGGTTCTTTTTCGTGATGCCAGCTTTCAGATTCTTCCAGGTACTCATACCGGACTGGTCGGCCCGAACGGCGCAGGCAAAACTACAATATTTAGAATCATTGCCGGCCAGGAAGAGGTGGATGCCGGTGAACTGATCATTCCCAAGAAAACCACCATCGGATATTTTTCTCAGGATGTAGGTGATATGTCCGGGCGGTCCGCACTTGAGGAGGTTATGGCCGCCTGTGAAGCCACAGTGAGTCTGGCAGCCGAGATGAAGGAAATGGAGGCGGCCATGTGTGAGCCGCTTCCTGACGATGAAATGTCTACTCTGCTGGAGCGCTATGGCAATGCCGTTGAGGAATTCGAGCATATGGAGGGATATGATCTGGATTCGCGTGCGCAGACAGTATTGACAGGGCTTGGCATAGGTCCTGACCGCTATGACCATCCGGTCGAATCTTTCAGCGGCGGCTGGAAAATGCGTATCGCACTGGCCGGCATCCTGACGTTGAAACCGGATGTGCTCTTACTGGATGAACCGACCAACCATCTTGATGTTGAATCAATCATCTGGCTGGAAGAGTGGCTCTCATCCGAATTCAAAGGCGCGCTTCTGATGACAAGCCACGATCGGGATTTCATGAATCGCGTTGTCACACGCATTGTCGAAGTGGCCAACAGGACGGTCACAACCTATGGCGGAAATTATGATTTCTACGAGCGGGAGCGTGATATCCGATTTGAACAGTTGATAGCCTCTCACAAGCGCCAGCAGGATATGCTGGCCAAAGAGGAGGAGTTTATCGCCCGTTTCGCCGCCCGTGCCTCTCATGCCGCCCAGGTACAATCCCGGGTCAAAAAAATTGAGAAGATTGAGCGCATAGAAATTCCTGCCGAAGAACGCACCGTTCGATTCAGCTTTGCAGAGCCGCCCCGCAGTGGTGATGACGTTGCCGCATTCAGTGATCTAGGAAAAGTCTGGATCACACCGGACAGCCAGGAAAAACCGGTTTTCAGCGGAGTGACCGGCATGGTGAGGCGTTTGAATAAAATAGCGGTGGTTGGGGTCAACGGCGCCGGTAAATCGACATTCCTTAAAATCCTGGCCGGCCAGACCGATCCGACTTCCGGTAGTGTGACGATCGGAGCCAATGTTGAGACAGGCTATTTCAGCCAGCATGCCATGGAAGTGCTGGATCCGAAAAAGACTGTCTTTGAAACGCTGCACGAGGCCATGCCGCTTGCAAATATCGGAGTGATCCGTAACCTGCTGGGGGCTTTTCTATTTTCGGGCGATTCTGTTGATAAACGTATCGAAAATCTTTCCGGCGGCGAAAAGAGCAGGGTAGTGCTAGCGACCATCCTGTCCCGTCCGGTAAATTTTCTGATTCTGGATGAACCCACAAATCACCTGGATATCCGTTCCCGCGAGGTTCTTCTGGACACGCTTCAGAATTTCGGAGGAACAATTGTTCTGGTAAGCCACGATAGGCACTTTCTGAGACTGCTGGTTGATCGCGTCTTTGAGGTTGATCATGGCGAGATGCGGGTGTATGAAGGTAGTTACGATTATTATCTGTCCAAGAGCCATCACACGGCGCAATAACGCTGTCACTATGATTTCTGAAAGGATCGACAATGGCAAAGCCCAATTATTCATTTGAAAAGCGCAAAAAAGAGCTTGAGCGGCAGAAGAAAAAGGAAGAAAAGAAAAATCGAAAGTCTGAGCGCAATGAGGATGGAACAGAAAAAGTCGAGGAGACCGACGTGGTGGAACCTGTTGTCGGCAATGAATAAATATGCTGACTGACCCGGCTAAAATTGTCATTCTTGACGCATTTACCATCAATCCCGGTGACAATCCCTGGAATTCATTACAGGATCTTGGCGATTGTAAAATCTACGACCGCACCCCTCCGGAGTTGAAGCTGGAGCGTGCCGCAGATGCCGATATAATTTTGATCAGCAAGGTCAAGCTGGATGCTGCAGCGCTTAAGGCGCTTCCGAAGCTGAAATACATCTCAATGCTGGCCACCGGCTATAACAATGTTGATGTTGCCACTGCCGGGAGATTGGGAATTCCGGTCTCGAATATCCCTGCTTATTCGACCGAATCCGTTGCGCAGACAGCTTTTGCCCTGCTTTTGGAATTGACCATGCGAGTTGGACTGCATGATGACGCAGTCAAGAACGGTGAGTGGGTGCGTTGTCAGGATCATTCCTTCTGGAAGCTTCCGCTTATTGAATTGAGTGGTCTGACACTTGGAATTGTCGGCTACGGAGCTATTGGAAGGGCAGTGGGTCGAATTGCAGAAGCCTTCGGGATGAAGGTGGTCGCCTACACACCTCGTATTCCTGACAATGCTGATTCAATGAAAATACGTTTTCTTCAGCTTGACGAGCTGTTTGCGTCAGCCGACGTTGTCAGCCTTCACTGTCCGCAGACCTCTGAAAATGAAGGCTTTGTTAATATCGATCTGCTTCGTACAATGAAGCCGTCCGCCTATCTGCTCAATCTGGCGCGAGGAGGGCTGATCAACGAAACAGACCTGGCATCTGCTCTAAACTGCGGAACAATTGCCGGTGCCGGGCTGGATGTCGTAGCACATGAACCGATGCTGCCAGATAATCCACTGTTACATGCTCCAAACTGTATCATTACTCCTCATATAGCCTGGGCTTCATTGGCAGCCAGGAAACGCTTAATGAACACCCTGGCCGCCAATGTGACTGCATTTCTGGCCGGTTCACCAATCAATGTGGTTAACGGGAAATATCTTTGATGAAATATGTTTATCAGATAGCAGCTTGTTAAATTATCTCTTTGGGGTACAATCATAACTCAAAGCCACGAAGGAGGTTTTATATGGAGGATCGTGATAAAAAAATTGCAGCGGCAGCGTTGTTGATTGTTGCAGGTGGCGTTATAGGAGCCGGCATAGCCCTGCTCTTCGCTCCGCAATCCGGTGACAGGACCAGAAAAGACCTTGTACGTTACGCCAAAAAAGCCAGACACAGGGCCGATGAGGCTGTAGAAGAGCTGGCCTCCAATGTGAACAGCATGGTGGATTCAATTGGAGAAAAAACTGAAGAACTGGTGGAGAAGGGTAAGGATGCTGCCGGTAGTGCACGTAAGGACATGATCAGACTGATAGAAGAGGGCGCTTCGAAGTTGGAGAAATTCAGAACCATCCTGAGTAGAATGTAAGTCGAATGTTAAAGCCGATTTTGTGGGCGACAGGTGCCTTTCAGGACCTCTGTCGCCTTTTTTTATGTCAATCCGGAATTATCACACGCATAGTTCCGGATTCGGGCAGTAACCTGTTAAAGTAGTCGATAGTGGTAAAGTGCTCTGATTTTCGAGGGGTAATTTTTGAACTGTAGCAGCTGATGTAGATCAGGAAACGGATTCCGAAACGTTCTGCGGTAGCGAGATTGGCTTCGCTGTCCTCGCCCAGCATGGTACTTTCCGGATGATAGGTGATAAAGTTTTGAAGTTTCCTCCAGAAACCGTCATCCTCTTTTGGCAGGCCTACCTGATGAGCAGAAATAATACCGTCAAAATACGGACCGATGCGGGTGTTCTTCATCTTCAGATCAAGGGTTTTGGAATGGGCGTTAGTGACTAGCCAGACCGCTTTCCCATGTCTTTTCAAGAAAAGCAAAAACTCGATAACATACGGATGCAAAGCGATCAGATGTTCAACTTCACGTTTAAGCAGCGGTACATCCAGCCTCAGACGGTCAGACCAATAATCCAGATCCGTCCAGTTAAGAGTGTTTTCCTGGGATCTGAAAAGTGCATAAAGGTGTTCTTTGGCGTATTCGATAGAGACTTGATTCCGGACTGCCCAGCGCTTGGGAACATGCTCCAGCCAGAAATGATCATCAAAATGTCGATCAAGCAGAGTGCCATCCATATCCAGCAGTACGGTTTCAATAACATTCCAGTCAATATTCATCAGAGGAGTTGTCCTGTCCTTTCTTGATTGCCGTCAACAATACGTTCCGATTCCTGTTAATGTCAAGGGTCAGAGACTTAGAACGCCAATACAATTGACTCTACAGGTTGTAATGGCGTATAAAATACGATTTACTATGCTCAATAAACTTCTTTACATAGAAACCTTTGGCTGTCAGATGAATGTCAACGATTCCGAACGGATCGTCACAATGCTGAATGATCTCGGCTATGTGCCGACTAACGATCCAGCAACGGCCGACATGATTCTGCTCAACACCTGCAGTGTCAGGGGCGGGGCGGAGGAGAAGGTTTATAAGCGTCTGGCAAACCTCAGGATTTACAAACGGGATGGCAAGTCGCAGATTATTGGAGTCGGTGGCTGTGTGGCCCAGCAGGAGGGAGAAGAACTGCTAAAGAAGTTCCCCTATCTTGATCTGGTATTCGGAACTCACAATCTGCATCTTCTGCCGGATATGGTGCAAGGGGCCGAGCGTGGTGAGCGACGTTCTGAGACTGCCTTTATCGATAACGATCAGCGTCTTGATCTGTTCCCGGCAATAAAAGGGCAATCCAGAATGTCCCGCTTTGTGACCGTCATGCAGGGCTGTGATAACTTCTGCTCCTATTGTGTTGTCCCCTATGTTCGCGGCCGCGAGATCAGTCGCCGCTCCAATGATATTTTGAATGAAGTTCGGCAGCTTGCGGATGAAGGTGTCAGAGAGGTGGTGCTACTCGGCCAGAATGTCAATTCATACGGCCTGAAAGCCGAAAATGAGCCGACCTTTGCCGAACTGATTCGCCAGGTGTCCGAAATAGCCGGAATCGAGCGCATCCGGTTCACTACATCGCATCCCAAGGACATGTCTGACGACCTGATTGACTGTTTCGGAGATATCCCCGGGCTATGCGGACAGATTCATCTACCGGCTCAGTCTGGCAGTGACAGGGTCCTCAAGCTGATGAAGCGCGGCTATACCCGCGACTCCTATCTTGACAAAGTCAGAAAACTTAAAAAAATACGCCCGGATATTGTGCTTACCGGAGATATTATTGTCGGATTTCCCGGTGAGAGCGATGCGGATTTTGAATGCACACTTTCTCTTCTGGAAAAGGTCCGTTACATCGATCTTTTCTCCTTTGTATATTCAGCACGGCCCGGTACAAAAGCAGCCGAACTGGTTGAGGATTTGAACCGAAGTCAGAAAATTGCACGCCTGGAGCGCCTGATAGAGCTTCAAAAGCGGATCACCAATCAAATATGCCAGCAGTATGTCGGAAGCGTCCAGAAAGTCCTGATAGAAGGAGAGGGTAAGCGTCCCGGACAGATATCCGGCAAGGCTGAAAACGGCCGGATTGTGAATTTTAACGGTGAGCTTGGACTGATAGGTGGCTTTGCGGAAGTCAGGATTATTCAGGCCTACCCGAATTCTTTTCTGGGAGAATTATTGAAATAGGAGTTACGAGGTTTTTATGTCCGATGAACAGGTTGTGCTGTCCAACAATTTTTTGCGAACTATTATTGACGATGATTTAAAAAGCGGCAAGCACAGTAATATAGTGACCCGTTTTCCCCCTGAACCGAATGGCTATCTTCATATCGGGCATGCCAAGTCGATATGTATCAACTTTGGACTGGCTCGTGATTTCGGCGGCTGTTGCCATCTCCGTTTTGATGATACCAACCCTGCCAAAGAAGAACAGGAATATATCGATTCCATCAAGGAAAGTGTGAGCTGGCTTGGCTTCGACTGGGGAGAAAACCTCTATTATGCTTCCGACTATTTCGATCAGCTATACCAGTGGGCTGAATACCTGATCCTGCAGGGCAAGGCTTATGTCGAAGAACTGTCAGCTGAAGAAATCCGACTGTACCGGGGCACATTGACCGAACCGGGCCGTCCTAGTCCGAATCGAACCCGTCCTGTTGCTGAAAGTCTGGACCTTTTCCGGAGGATGAAACTGGGTGAGTTCCCTGACGGCAGCAAGGTACTTCGCGCCAAAATTGATATGGCTTCGCCCAATATGAATCTCAGGGATCCGGTGCTTTATCGGATTATTCACGCCCCGCATCCGCATGTCGGAGATGCCTGGAAAATTTACCCGATGTATGATTTTGCACATGGCCAGTCCGACGCTATTGAAGGCATCACCCATTCAATATGCACACTCGAGTTTGAGGATCATAAACCGCTCTATGAATGGTTTCTTGATAACCTTCCGGTACCGGCACGGCCTCAGCAGTATGAATTTGCACGGTTGAACCTGACCTATACCGTGATGAGCAAGCGGAAATTGCAGGAACTGGTCCAATTGGGCATTGTAGACGGATGGGATGATCCACGTATGCCGACTCTGATGGGAATCAAGCGTCGCGGATTTACTCCGGCAGCGGTTCGTACTTTCTGCGAAATGATCGGAGTCGGCCGCAGCGATTCCTGGATAGATATGTCGATACTGGAAGAATGCGTCCGCTCCGACCTTAACGATACAGCGCCCAGAGCCATGGCCGTATTACGACCGATCAAACTCGTCATTGACAACTACCCGGCCGACCTTTTAGAGGAATTTCTGGCAGCAAATCATCCTCAAAAGCCCGAAATGGGAACCAGGACAATCACTTTTTCCCGTGAAATCTGGATCGACAGTGATGATTTCATGGCAGAACCGATCAAAGGTTTCCATCGACTGACGGTTGGGGGGGAAGTCAAGCTGCGGTTTGGATATATAATCAAATGTACAGGTATTGTTAAGGACGGACAGGGCAAGATTCTGGAGTTGCACGGTGAATATGATCCGGCGTCAAAAGAAGGTATTCACACTGCAGACGGTCGTAAAGTCAAAGGTGTCATTCATTG
This sequence comes from uncultured Geobacter sp., assembly GCA_964619855.1. Taxonomy (GTDB): domain Bacteria; phylum Desulfobacterota; class Desulfuromonadia; order Geobacterales; family Pseudopelobacteraceae; genus JACRCG01. The sequence continues at coordinate 94,525 of CAZUGI010000001.1, forward strand.
GGTTTCCGCCCTGAACGCCGTGACCGCTGAAGTACGTCTTTTTGACCGGCTTTTCATAGATCCGCACCCGGACAAGGGAGGAGTCGACTACAAACAGTTCCTTAATCCTGATTCTATTGAAACTATTACCGACTGCAAACTTGAAGCAGGTCTGGCCTCATCTGATTCTGAAACACGTTACCAGTTTGAACGTCAGGGCTATTTCCGGCAGGATCCAAAAGATTCCGTGCCAGAAAAGCTTGTATTCAATCGGATAGTTACATTGCGTGATTCCTGGAGTAAGAAGTAGAACTTGAAAGAATGGTATATAACTACATGAAAAAAAATGTTTTCAGATCAGGATTTGTTTCAATAATCGGCCGGCCTAACGTTGGGAAATCAACTCTTCTTAACGCCATCATCGGCGAAAAAATTGTTATCACTTCTGACAAACCACAAACCACCCGCAACCGGATTCAGGGAATTCATAATATTCCCTCCGGCCAAATTGTCTTCATCGACACTCCCGGTATTCACGCCGGCCGCTCCCGCCTGAACAAGAGTATGGTGGATGTTGCGCGTTCAGCCATCAGCGGGGTTGATCTGCTGCTGCTTGTGGTCGAAGCCTCTACTGCCGCCGATGCGGATTTTGTTAATGATGTCCTGAAGAAAGCTGCTGTTCCGGTCGTCCTGGTCCTCAACAAGATTGATCTGCTGGCTGACAAGAATATGGTGCTGAAAAAGATTGCCGATTGGGCGCCGCTTCATCCATTTAAAGAAATAGTGCCTGTTTCAGCGGGTCGCAACGACGGCGTCGAGCATCTTGTTGCAGTAATTTCAGGCTATCTTCCTGAAGGTCAGGCCATGTTCCCGGATGACATTCTGACAGACATGCCGGAAAAATTTATTGTAGCCGAAATGATCCGTGAGAAGGTGTTCCGCCTGACACATGATGAGATTCCGTATTCAACTGCTGTTGTGGTTGAAAGCTTTATTGAGCGCGAGAATGGTGTAGTTGCAATTTCTGCGGCCATAATGCTGGAGCGTGCCACACAGAAAGGCATCGTAATTGGAAAAAACGGGGAGATGTTGAAAAAAATAGGCAGTCAGGCCCGTCAGGATATTGAGCGCCTGCTTGACACCAGAATTTTTCTGGAACTGTTTGTCAAAGTCGTTGAAAACTGGAGCGAACGTCCGTCAAAGCTGAGAGAACTGGGATACGAATGAAGCCATTAGTAGCAATAGTCGGTCGACCAAATGTAGGCAAATCAACCCTGTTTAACCGGCTTCTGGGCCATCGCCGCGCCATAGTGGATGATACGCCGGGTGTTACGCGGGATCGTAACTATGGTGCCATCACGCGCTTTGACAAACCTTTTATTCTGGTTGATACGGGCGGATTTGAA
>CAZUGI010000002.1:0-72497 GCA_964619855.1 uncultured Geobacter sp.
CGCTTGAATATTCTCTGACCGGCTTCATTTCCACTTCAACACCCGGCAGCATCAGGCGATTTTCCTCCACAATTTCAACCTGCTCCCTCTTTATGTTGGAAGCCAGAACTATGGGATAGTATTTGGCGCGGCCCTTGCTTTTTTCCCATCTTTCCGCCATCTCGGCCCGGTCCAGCTTGAGCAGCACAGACAATTGTGTCAATAATGTTTCTTTGTCTTTGACCTCCTGCGGAATTACAGCCAGACTGAAAGACGGGCGGTTGCTGACCATCACTTTCCCGCTCCGGTCCAGAATAGCACCGCGTGAGGCGGCTACCGGTACAAATCGCAAGCGGTTATTCTCCGACATACTTCTATAGTCATCCTGATTCAGTATCTGCAAATGCCAAAGACGCAGAATCAGCATAAGGAAAGCGATACCGACAATAAATGACAGCATCAAAACCCGGCTTTTTGACTCCATGACTTCACGGACAAAGCGACGTTCCTTCATGCTGTTTCCTGCGATCCGGCATACCAGGGGAAAAGTGTCACCAGTGAGGCGGTAAAACTGTTGATCAGAAGATAGGGAATCAGATCGGAAAAAATTGAATAGAATATTCCACCTGAAGAGGTGAACATCAGCAGCATGAGCAGATTAATTCCAGAACAAGCCAGGCTTGCCGCACAGACTGCCAGAACGAACAGCCCGGGACTATCGGCATACAGGCGGTCAGAGGTACTTTTTATTGCAAAGAAAATAAGCAGAAAGGAAAAAACGTTCAGCCCTAGGAATAGTCCGCTGAAAGAATCCTTGATCAATCCCAGCAGCCCGGATAGCGCAGTTCCCGTTGCAAAAGAACCGCGCAGACCGAGGAAAACAATTATGATCAGCAGCAAATCCGGCTTGAAAGAGCTGATGAAGTAAACGGGCAGGACGGCTATCTGGAGAACAACGGATGCAAGTACAATCAAAAACAGTATGAGAGCATTGCGCCTATTCATACCCGCCCCTTAAGACGATCAACACTTCTTCAAGGTGGGCGATATTGACGCTGGGGCGAATGGTTACAGTCTGGAAAATCCCGTACTGGCCTCGTTTTACCATGGTTACTTCACCAATCGGCAGACCTTTCAGGTAAACACCGCCGATGCCTGATGTCACCACGAGATCGCCGACTTTGACATCCTCTTCGCGTGTTGTGAATTCCAGAGAGCAGAGCCCCTCACCTTTGCCTTTTACAACTCCGCGAGCCCTTGAACGCTGAATGGTAGCAGCAATTCCGCTGGCATGATCTGTTAACAGAAGAACTCTGGAAGTTGACGCTGAAACCTTTACAACCTGTCCGACAACACCGTCAGCGGCCACTACCGCCATTCCAGCCTTTAAGCCACTGGAGGTGCCGCGATCAATCACTAACGTCCTGAACCAGGAACTCACATCCTCTCCAACAACCGATGCACCCAGAGTCGGGGGCTTAATCGATTCTTTCATATCGAGAAGACTTTCGAGTCTCTGATTTTCAAGCAGCGCCTCATCTCCTGCGGCAAGACGCGAACTCAGCTCTTTGATTGCTTCGTGCAACCGGATGTTCTCACGCCTGACATGTACCAGGCTTATGTACCCGTCCCAGACGTTTTCAACAAGGCGACTCACATATGCAACCGGCTTGAGCGCAGGCGCGAACAGGTTCACTACGCCGCGTTCAACTGCATTCGCTTCACGGTTACGTGGCACATTCAAAGAAAAAAGTATCAGGGCAGCCAGCAGGCAGACCCCGGTAGCCAGTGCAATTAGATATTTTTTAAAGAATTCCATATACCCTTTTCAGCTGAGACCGCACAGATCAGATTCGTTGTATACCCGTACAAGATATTCCCGGTAGGAAGAGTTGGGAGTTGCCTCGATTACCCTTTTCATTCCGTCGCAGTCTATAAAACCTCGGCGCAAGGCTATCTCTTCCAGACAGGCGATTTTAAGCCCCTGTCGGGATTCAATGGTTTCAATGAAATTGCTGGCCTCCATCAGGCTTTTGTGAGTACCGGTATCAAGCCAGGCAATGCCGCGACCCAGTCGTTCAACCATCATTTTGCCACGTTTCATGTAGTTGATGTTGACATCCGTGATCTCTAGCTCTCCACGTGCTGAAGGCTTGATCGATTTGGCCACCTCCACGATGTTGCCATCATAAAGATACAGCCCGGGAACTGCATAGTGGGAGCGGGGCTGTTTCGGCTTTTCCTCGATACTGAGTACCCTGCCTTCGGCATCGAAATCCACGACGCCGTAGCGCTCCGGGTCATTTACCTGATAGCCGAAGATCAGGGCGCCCCCTTTAAACTCTGAGATTATCTGATCCAGATTCATTTTGCCGTAGAAGATATTGTCTCCCAAGATCAGGCAGACCGGCTCATTGTTTATAAACTCCTCGCCTACCAGAAATGCCTGGGCAATCCCTTTAGGTTCCGGTTGAACCTTGTAGGAAATACTGATTCCCCAGCGGGAGCCGTCGCCCAGCAAAGATTCAAAGCGCGGTGTATCCTGCGGAGTTGAAATCAGCAAAATTTCTCTGATGCCGGCCGCCATCAGCGTTGCCAGCGGATAATATATCATAGGTTTGTCATAGACCGGCTGCAGCTGCTTGCTGGCTACCAGAGTCAGCGGGTAAAGCCGGCTGCCGGCGCCTCCGGCGAGTATTATCCCTTTTGTAATTCCGTGAGTCATATCATGCACCTCGATTGAATTGAGCGGATTAAAGTGGCTATCACGACTGGCCCTGACTGTCAAACCGGATTGGGCTGTTCCAATAGACATTTTACGGCCGCCTGCAGATCATCATATATCTCGGCAGTTGTTTGTACGAGGTTTTCATGCTCAGCACCATACCCGGTGCGAACGAGTATCGTTCTGCAGCCGGCAGCTGTTCCGGCCCCGATATCAGCAGGCTTGTCACCGATCATTATCGATCTGCCAAGATCCAGATCATAACGGCGGGCCGCCTCTTTAAGCATGCCCGGAAGTGGTTTCCTGCAGCTGCAGGGCAGTGAATAACTGCCGCGACCATCAGGATGATGTGGACAGTACATCCAGGCGTCAATGCTAGCTCCGGTTTTAGCAAGTTCGGCGGCGATATGGCGATGTAATAATTCGACATCATCCTCGGTATAGAATCCACGAGCGACGCCGGACTGGTTGGTAACAACCACCACAAAAAATCCGGCATCGTTCAACTGCCTGATTGCCTCCGGTGCACCGGGAATAAATTCAAAATCCTCTACCTGATAGAGATAGTCTTTTTCAATGTTGATAGTACCATCCCTGTCAAGAAACACCGCCCGCCTCATGGCATCCTCCACTCCACTCCCTGTTATTATCAGCATGTCGATTTACTGCTAGGCATTGACAAGACAACGAAAAAGGCTCTATAACACCTGCACAGTCAACAGGGAGAACATCAGTGATCAAAACCAACAATCTGAAAATTACCGGTATTACGCCCATAATAGCTCCGGCAGATCTGCGCCAGGTTTTTCCGCTTTCTGAAAAGGACCGCGCATTCGTCAGCAAAAGCCGCGAACGCATAAAAGACATCATTCAGCGTCGTGACCGCCGCCTGATGGTTGTAGTCGGACCATGTTCAATTCACGATACTGAAGCAGCCCTGGAATATGCCGAACACCTTGCCGTGCTGTCCCGCAAAGTCGAAAGTCAGCTCCTGTTGATCATGCGTGTATATTTCGAAAAACCACGCACTACTGTCGGCTGGAAGGGATTGATCAACGATCCTGACATGAACAGTACCCACCTGATTTCAAAGGGGCTGGGCATCGCCCGCGGACTTCTCAGTCGTATTACTGCTCTGGAAGTTCCGGTGGCCAACGAAATGCTCGACCCGATCACTCCGGAATATGTGGCCGACATGATCAGCTGGGGCGCCATCGGAGCCCGTACCACTGAATCCCAGACCCACCGGGAGCTGGCCAGCGGTCTCTCCTTCCCGATCGGCTTCAAGAACGGTACTGACGGCAATCTCCAGATTGCAATGGATGCCATGAAAGCAGCGATGCACCCACACAGTTTTCTCGGTATCAACCGCGAGGGGCGGACCTCAATCATTCAGACCAGTGGCAACCCGGATGTCCATATTGTCCTAAGAGGCGGTTCAAGAAAAGTAAACTACCATCCAACAGACATTGCCCACACGAACGAATGTCTTACAAAGAACGGTCTGCTGCCAAGCATAATGGTCGACTGCAGTCATGGCAACTCAAACAAGGACTACCAAAAACAACCCGAGGTTCTGGAATGTGTTGTTGACCAGCTACTTGGCGGCAACTCATCCATCTCCGGAGTAATGATTGAAAGTAATCTCAAAGCCGGCAGCCAGAAGATTCCGGCAGATCTCGGGCATCTAAAATACGGAGTTTCAATAACCGACGCCTGCATCGACTGGGATACGACAGAAAGAATTCTGTTACGTGCCCACAACAGATTGCAGAGCAGGAAGTAGATATTCCTGCCTACTCATACACCAGCCTCATCCCACCCAAAGCGCTCTTCAAAGTGCCTTCAAATTTTTCTTCCATGCCATCAGCCAGAAGGTCAAAATAATTAACCTTCCGTTTAGGTGGTAGAATCAATTCCGGATCACCTTTAATTCCGGCCTGCTTTCCGGCCTCTTCAATGGCATCCTGCAGAGTGCCCAAACGATCTACCAGCTTGAACCCCTTGGCCTGCTCTCCGGAAAGAATGCGGCCGTCTGCAATCTTGCGTACGTCTTCAATCGGGAGTTTCCTGCCTTCAGCAACCGCCTTGATGAACTGTTCATGAGTATTATCAATAACCGACTGCAGCATGGCCCGGTCTTCAGCCGAAAACTCGCGTACCGGCGAACCGGAGTCCTTATATTTACCGGTTTTAAGCGTATATGACTTGATTCCAATCTTGTCCATCAACGCCTCGATATTCGAGAGCTTCAAAATAACACCAATACTGGCCGTAATGGTGCCGGGATTGGCATAGATCAATGTCGCCGGAGCAGAAATATAATATCCGCCCGAAGCGGCCAGGCTTCCCATTGAAACTATAATCTTTTTTTTGGCCGCAAATTTTTTGACTTCCTCGTATATCTCCTGAGAAGGGGCAACAACTCCACCAGGCGAATCAACCCTCAAAACCACCGCTTTCACACCATTCTGTTTAAGAAAATGCCGGAGTTGTCTGATCGTCTCCTTTGAGTCAAGGATCATACCTTTAACTTCAACCAGTCCGACACCTTCTTTGGAAGCAAGGGAGGTTTCAGTTCCGCCGATCAGCGACTTTGCGATTTTGACAGAAAAGGCGAATAAAACAACGACTGCGAAGATAATTGCAGCCAGGATTATAAGGATTTTTTTTGACATTAGGGTACGCCCTTTGGACATTTTTTCTTTAATGAAAAGACAGACTCTGGTACAATAACGGCATGAAACTGCTCGTCATATCTGATACTCACGGCAACTTCACGCTCACTCTGAAAGCACACTCCCTAGCAGAAAATGTCGACATAATAGTTCATCTTGGTGACGGCTCTTCCGATGCTGACATGCTTCGAGAACTACTGGACATTGACGTTAAAAACGTTGCCGGCAACTGCGACATCGGCTCAAATGCGCCCCGTGAACAGGTGTGGGAATGTGAGGGTAAGAGGATTCTGCTGACACACGGGGACGCCTATGGAGTTAAGGCTGGACTTGGCAGGCTGAAACGACGGGCCCTGGAAGTCAGGGCAGATCTTGTATTATTCGGTCACAGCCACCACGCCACTCAGGAAACGTACTCAGACATTTTATTCCTTAACCCTGGAACGATGATTAATCAAACGCTCCACAAGAGTTATGCCATTGTAGATGTGACCCCGAACGGCATATCCGCCAGCCTCCACACAATCATTTAAGACGTTTCATCACGATGCACGGCTTCATGCCCTTTATGAACAGCCTTCTCCAGCCTGCGCCTCCTGGGCCAGGTCCATACAAAATCAACTAATCCGGAAAAAACGTAGATCAGCATAATGGAGAACGTCATGATGACCGGCTCGGATGCAACGACGATCAAAAGCACCACAGCCAGCAGCAGGAAACCGAACGGCTGACGTTTGATCAAAGCCGGGTCCTTGAATGAATAATAGCGCAGACTTGAGACCATCAGAAAAGCCAGCAGGTATATCAGAGCGATTATCGCCAGCTTTTTATACGAACTGGGCCACCCCTGGTGGTGGAACAAAAGGACCGTAGAGGCCACCATGCAGGCTGCTGCCGGAATCGGCAGACCAACAAAACGCTTGCTTTCAACTGTGTTTACCTGAACATTAAAACGAGCCAGACGCAATGCTCCGCACACAACAAACAGGAATGCCGCCAGCCAGCCGAGTCTTCCAAACGGCTTCAGTGCCCAGGCATACATCATAAGACCAGGAGTGACACCAAAGGCAACCAGGTCAGCCAACGAGTCGAACTCAACCCCGAACTTGCTGGTAGTTCCTGTCATGCGAGCCACTTTGCCATCTAGTCCGTCACAGACAGCAGCAATAAAAATCCAGATTGCGGCTGTACTGTAATTGCCGTTCAAAGTGGACACCATACTGTAAAAACCGGAAAAAAGGCTGCCAGCCGTGATCAGGTTGGGAAGGATATAAATCCCGCGCTTGATGCTTTCGCCCTTCTCGAGTGGCTTTTCCAGTATTTCATGGCTCATGCGGCAGAATCCTGATGTAACCCAATTTTAGCCAGCACGGTTTCCCCTGCCACGGCAGTATCACCTAAAGAGACCAGAGGCTTTACATCAATCGGCAGATAAACGTCCAGACGAGATCCGAAGCGTATCATTCCGTACCGGTCACCACGCTTCAACTGATCACCTACCCGGGCATAACAAACGATACGGCGTGCAATCAGGCCGGCTATCTGCACAAACGCAATACGTGTGCCATCCGCAACTTTAAGCAGCACGCCGTTACGCTCATTTTCGCAAGAAGCACGCCCGTCGCGGGCATCGAAGAATCTACCGCGATGGTAGAACACATCTAAAACGGTTCCATCCAGAGGAACTCTGTTCACATGGACGTTGAAAACCGACATAAAAATACTGATCTTCAGCGCCGGAACACCCAGAGGGGTTTCAGGAACCTGTTCAACGACCACCACCGTTCCATCAGCCGGCGAAACTACTGCCTGACTGTCTGCTGGGGGCGTTCTCTCTGGATTGCGAAAAAAATAAAGCACAAACAGTAACAGTAACAATGCAAACAGAGCGGGTACAGCCAATACAAATGAGCCGAGTTTCCATGACGAAAAGGTCAGAAGTGTTGTCAATCCTGCAGAATATACAATGAAAGGATATCCTTCACTGGCTACAATTCCGTTGTTATTCATTATTCCTGCCTGTTAATGCGCAGACACCCCTCACCCGCAGGGGTAAAAGGGGTGTCAGATTCGCACGTAATGTTGATCAGTTTTTAGTTTTGTCGACGATTTTTTTGATCCAGGGCATCATGCTTCGCAGACGCTCGCCGACCACCTCGACCGGATGAGCTGCATTGAGGCGACGACGCGCCGTCATCTCCGGATAGTTCGACATTCCTTCAAGAATGAACTGCTTGGCGTACTGACCGTTCTGGATATTGGCCAGACACTCCTTCATGGCCGCACGGCTCTGGTCGTTAATCACCTTCGGACCTGTTACGTATTCGCCATATTCGGCATTGTTTGATATTGAGTAGTTCATATTGGCAATGCCACCCTCGTACATCAAATCCACAATCAGCTTGAGCTCGTGCAGACATTCAAAATAAGCCATTTCCGGGGCATATCCTGCTTCCACCAGGGTCTCGAAACCGGCCTTTACCAGCTCAACCGCTCCACCGCAGAGCACGGCCTGCTCGCCGAACAGGTCGGTTTCGGTTTCATCCTTGAAGGTGGTTTCAATGATGCCGGTACGGCCACCGCCGATGGCACTGGCATAGGATAGCGCTACTTCACGGGCCTTGCCGGATGCATTCTGAAAGACAGCTATCAGATCAGGAATCCCGCCTCCCTTCGTGAACTCGGAGCGGACAGTATGGCCGGGCGCCTTGGGAGCGATCATGATCACGTCCAGGTCGGCGCGCGGTACAATCTGGTTGTAATGGATGGCGAAACCGTGGGCAAACGCAAGAGTAGCACCCTTCTTGAGCTTCGGCTCAATCTCGTTGCGGTAGAGGATTGACTGAAACTCGTCAGGAGTCAGGATCATCACCAGATCAGCAGAAGCAACCGCCTCGGCAACGGTTGCCACCTTGAGGCCGGCATTCTTCGCTTTGATGGCCGAGGCTGAACCTTTACGCAGCGCCACCGTCACATCAACTCCGGAATCCTTGAGGTTGCAGGCGTGGGCATGGCCCTGTGAGCCGTAACCGACTATGGTGACTTTTTTCTTCTTAATCAGCTTGAGATCACAATCGCGATCATAATAAACGTTCATGCTGGTAAATCCTCCACACGAATTTTATCCGGTAAACCGGTCGAACTTCCTGTAAAAATGGACGTTACACATACTATATCCGTGTTTCCCTGTCAATCGAATTGCACGGTTTTCACCATGCCTATTGCCATTAAAACTAAAGCCGCCCGGCACTGATGAGCCGGACGGCTGAGATTGAATTGCAAAACAGCGGTAAACAGCCGGACCTACCCCTTCCACCCTTTGGCGCCCCGGCCAATGGCAACTGAGCCGGTACGCACCAGCTCTTTTAGACCCAGGGGGCGCAGCAACTCCAGAATGGCATCAATCTTAATCGGATTACCGGTGGCTTCAATAGTATAGGACTTAGGTGTTACATCAATGATCTTGGCACGGAAGATGTCGACAATCCGCAGCACTTCGGCCCGGCTCTCGTCTTCAGCAGTGACCTTGATCAGCGCCATTTCTCTCTCAATAGCGCTGCCATCAGTAAAATCAATAACTTTCAGAACATCAATCAGTTTATTAAGCTGTTTATTGATCTGCTCCAGAATCTTTTCATCACCACGGGTGACGATTGTCATTCGGGACAGACCATCCTCATTTGTGGGAGCCACCGAGAGTGAGTCTATGTTAAAACCGCGGCCGGAAAAAAGGTTAGCTACTCGTGATAGCACGCCAAACTCGTTTTCAACCAGAACTGATATTGTATGCTGCATTGGCAATCTCCCTCTCCTACGCGTTCAGTACCATTTCATTCAGCGATGCCCCGGCCGGAACCATCGGCAGTACTTTTTCTTCACGGGCAATCTTGAATTCCATGATCACCGGTCCTTTTTCAGCAAAACCCTGTCTGATAATTTTTTCAACTTCATCGGGTTTGGTGGCCAGAAAACCTTTGGCGCCGTAGGCATCTGCCAGTTTAATATAGTCGATCGGGAGCTCCATGCAGGTCTGGGAATAGCGTTTGTCAAAGAAAAGTTCCTGCCACTGGCGCACCATGCCGAGGAAGTTATTATTGAGTATGACGATTTTTACCGGCAGCTTGTTCTGTACCAGAGTCGCCATCTCCTGAATATTCATCTGGATACCGCCATCACCGCAGATAGTTATGACCTGACGCCCTGGAAATGCTGCCTGCGCACCCATAGCGGCCGGCAGTCCGTAACCCATGGTACCCAAACCGCCGGACGTCAGCAGCGTGCGTGGGCGGTTGAACTGAAAAAACTGGGCGGTCCACATCTGGTGCTGGCCTACGTCTGTGGAAATAATGGCATCATGATCAGACAGTTCTCGCAATTTTTGGATAACAAACTGCGGCTTGATGATCGTACTGCTGTTTTTATAGCTGATCGGATGCTTGCCTTTCCATCCGCTGATCTCCTCATGCCAAGTAGCGATCGCAGCAATGTACTCCGCCACCTTGTCTTTCGCCTTATCAGCCTGTTTGATCATTTTGGCCAACACATCCTTTACATCGCCAACAATCGGCAGATCAACTCTGACATTCTTTTTGATCGAAGTCGGATCGACATCAACATGGATTATTCTGGCGTGCGGGGCAAAGGTCGCCAGTTTTCCGGTTACCCGGTCGTCAAAACGCGATCCGACAGCAATAATCAGATCGGAATTTGTCATGGCCATATTGGCGCAGTAGGCTCCATGCATGCCCAGCATACCGAGCGAGAGTGCGTCATCTCCCGGAAATGAGCCAAGACCCATCAGGGTTGTTGTAACAGGAACACTGAGCCTGCGGGCCAAGATCGTCAACTGATCAGCCGCATCACCCAGCACCACGCCACCACCGACATACAACACCGGCCGACGTGACTCCAGTATCATTTTAAAGGCCTTTTCCACCTGCCTTGGATGACCTTCCAGATTCGGCTTATAGCTGCGGATTTCTACTGTTTCCGGGTACACGAATTCCGTCTGCGCCACCTGAATATCTTTGGGAAAATCAACCAGAACCGGTCCGGGACGCCCGCTGCGGGCAATAAAAAAAGCCTTCTTCATGGTTGTGGCGATATCTTTTACATCCCTGATCAGAAAACTGTGCTTGGTGCAGGGACGGGTTATCCCGATGATATCGACCTCCTGAAAAGCGTCGTTACCAATCAGCGGTGTCGGCACTTGGCCGGTAATGATGACCATCGGGATGGAATCCATATAGGCCGTGGCGATCCCGGTCACGGTGTTGGTGGCGCCGGGCCCGGAGGTCGCAATGGCAACACCAACCTTTCCGGTTGCGCGGGCATATCCGTCAGCCGCATGCGTACCGGCTTGCTCATGTCGGGGCAGGATGTGACGAATATCCTTAAAGCTGAAGAGTTCATCATAGATGTTGATGACCGTGCCGCCGGGATAGCCGAAAACGGTGTCAACACCCTCTTTTTTCAGACACTCCAGCATAATTCGTGCGCCATTCATTTTCATGCATTACCTCATAACTAAAAGTTGTTAGGGTTACCCGGAACCGCGTTGACAACCGTCCACTTCAGGTCGCCGTTTATGTCAACCAGTTTACGCTGCTGAGTTGTGTTGTCGAAATAGACTTTGTAGCATCCACCTGGCGCGACACTGGAAGTCCAGTTGCTGATGCAGAGGCGCCCGTCATCGGTGATGTTCCAGTTTCCCTTTGTATTGCCGCCGTAGGAACCACGGCCAAGCACGGTTCCATTGGCATCCCAGTAAAATGTATCACCTGTTGCAGCGGTGACGGTGTTGCCCTGAAAAACCTCACGAACCTCTCTGCTGGACAACAGCAGAGCGTTGGCGCTTTGCAGCCCCTGTTCGACAGTGGCACAGCCGGCAAGCGATACAAACAGTGCGGCGACAGCTGACAGCGAAATTAGCTTCTTCATTTTGTTCCCCCCTGTTTTTGATCAGGAATCAGCGAGACTTGAGCCACTGGTATCACTCCTTGACCCTTGCCTCATGACCCTTTTTTTTAATCAGCAGATGTTATAGCCCCGGTATGCGCCGAAGTCACAACTTTTGCGTAACGAGCCAGCCAACCTGATTTTATCTTGGGCTGGGGTACCTGCCACTTTGACCTGCGCAGAGCCAGTGTGGCTTCATCAACCAGCAGCTCCAGACGGCGGGCCGGTATATCCAGCGAAATCCTGTCACCATCGGCCACCAGTGCTATCGGACCGCCTTCGGCGGCCTCGGGCGAAATATGGCCGATACAGGGCCCGCGTGTACCACCCGAAAAACGACCGTCGGTGATAAGTGCAACCGAATCACCCAGACCAAGACCCATTATTGCCGCAGTAGGGGCCAGCATCTCCCGCATTCCCGGGCCGCCTTTGGGGCCCTCGTATCGGATTACAACCACATCACCGGCTTTAATACTGCCATCCATGATGGCCGCCATGGCAGCCTCCTCGGCATCAAAGCAACGGGCGGTACCTTCGAACTTCATCATCGCCGCAGAAACACCTGACTGTTTAACAACGGCACCTTTGGGAGCAATATTGCCGTACAGTACGGCAATGCCACCCTCTTTCTTGATCGGGTCAGCAAGTGAGTGGATAACATCATCGTCAACATTTTGGACGCTTTCAGCCAACTGATGAGTGGTCAATCCGAAGAGTGTCTGAGTGTCTTTAATCTTGCTACCCAACTGTTTGAACACTCCACTCACGCCCCCGGCAGTGTCAAGATCCTCCATAAAGTGTTCACCGGCCGGATTCATAGAAGCCAGCTGCGGCGTATCTTTGCCGAGAACATCGAACAGTTCCAGTGGCAGGTCCACTCCGGCCTCATGAGCGATTGCCAGCAGATGCAGCACCGTGTTGGAGGAGCCACCCAGCGCCAGATCTACGCGAATGGCATTCTCAAAGGCGGCGCGGGTCATGATGCTGCGTGGAGTAATATTATTGTGAACGAGTTCGACGATCTTTTCACCGGAAGCAAACGCAATCCGCCGCTTTAAAGCCGATACGGCCAGCGCTGTACCGCAGCGCGGCAGACTCATGCCCATGGTTTCGGTCAGAATAGCCATGGTATTGGCCGTAAAGAGACCCTGACAGGAACCCATGCCGGGGCAGGCGTTATCCTCGCAGACCTGTAGTTCCTTATCGTTGATCACCCCGGCCTTGTAACGGGCCATAGCTTCAAATGTATCCGAGACAAATGAAAACTTGCGGCCGGCCTGGCCGCGGCCACTCAACATCGGACCGGCAGTCACAACTATACAGGGTATATCCAGCCGGGCGGCTGCCATCAGCATGCCGGGCGTGATTTTGTCACAATTGGTCAGCAGCACGAGGCCATCCAGACGATGCGCTTCGGCAACAGACTCAACCATATCTGCTATCAATTCTCGGGTCGGCAGGGAATAGTGCATTCCTTTATGGCCCATGGCCATTCCGTCACATACACCCGGAATACCGAAGAAAAAGGCATAACCGCCGCCGGAATGAACACCTTTTTCAATGAAACGCTCCAGATCACGCATACCCACATGGCCTGGAATAAGGTCGGTGAAACTGGTTGCCACACCGATGAAAGGCTTGTCCATCTGGCTCTGCGGCACACCGGTCCCTTTTAAAAGCGCCCTATGCGGGGTGCGCTCCAGCCCCTGCTTGATCAAATCACTGCGCATATTCAGGTTTATCCTTTTGGTTCAAATTGATTCGAATTTTATAAAGCACCGTTAAACAGCCAATTGATGGCTGTTGATGGGTCGCAAAGATAATGCATTAACCGGAATGTGTCAACCGGAATGCCGTGGAATATTCCTGTTGCGAATCGTCAGCCCCTTCAAAAAGTTCCTGAGGAACTGGTCGCCGCATACCTTATAATTCTTATGTCCGGTATTTCTGAACAGTGCACTGAGCTCGGATTTTGAAATAGCAATATCAACCAGTTGCATGATGGATATCATATCTTCTTCCTTCAACTCCAGTGCAATCCTCAGTTTTTTCAAAATTGCGTTGTTATTGAGAGCAGCCTCATTTTGTGAGGAAGATCCAGACCGTGACTCCTTAGCCCCCCGTTTCTGAATTATCAATCCATCCAGAAAAAGACACATCAGAGCAGAACTGCACTCTGTATAGCCGGCTTCGTCCTCCTTTTTAAGGAGAGCGCCCAAAGCGGATTGATCAATGTCGTGATCTGACTGCCTGAAAATTGAGATCATTGCCGGATCACTTATATCCAGAGCGTAGCGAAGTCGTCGTAATATATCGTTATTTGTCAAGACAGCTCCTGATACCGCACTCTCTCCAGAGAAAGAAAATTCTGGCTATGAGAGACGTCACTTTGATCCCGCGTCCTTGCGGACCAATTCGACAATATTCCGGTACAGCTCATCACCGTCCCTGCCGGTAACCTTTTGTTTGTCAACAGTGGCTGTGGGCATTTCACGACAGGAACCGCACTGTTTGATACAATCTTTGATCTTGATATTCAAATCGGGAAAATCTTCCTGAAGCCGCCGGAAAACTTTCCCCTTGCCTTTGTTCTTTTCGCAGAACCGGATCTTGGTGGCCATTATCTACACCGCCAGAGGAGAGCCCACCGGAGCGACAAAAACCCGCTGAGCCATTTCGGCATCCACCATCAGAATGCCGTGCCCGTTGTCTCCAACCAGCTTAAGTTTCGCGATAAGATCACGGTCGTTGTTCTCTTCCTCAATCTGCTCTGTGACAAACCACTGCAGGAATATCTGGGTTGCATGGTCCTTCTCCCCCACAGCCTGCTCGCTTAATTCATTGATACATTTGGTAATAAGCTGTTCATGGGCCAGTGTTTTCTGAAACATCTCCAGCAGAGACTTGTATTTGTTGGGCACAGCCTTACTGGCAAGCAGAGTAATAATTACGCCCTGATCCGTCAGATAGCTATAGAACTTCATGAAATGAACCATCTCTTCGCGATACTGAACAAAGAACCAGTTGGCGGCACCCTTCAAACCTTTTTCATTGGCGCAGGATGACATTGCCAGATACAGATGAGCAGAATAGAGCTCCAGATTCATATGTGTGTTGAGGGCGTCTGACATTTTCTTGCTGATCATAATTGTAGCCTCCTTTGTGTATTATTTATTTACTATAAACCAAAAAAAGACTTTTTCAATCCTGAATGATCAGACTACGAGTTTTTTGCGAGAGAGCAAATACACCATTAAGCTTCCCAGAAGAAACATCGGCAGACTCAGTAATTGTCCCATGGAAAACAAACCGAAGAAGATTCCCAGCTGGGCATCCGGTTGTCTGAAAAACTCCACCATAAAACGAAACAGTCCATAGCCCGCGCATGCAGTACAGGCAACGACACCGTTTACATCAGTTTTTCTTGATACAAACCTTACAATAAAAAACAAAACCAGGCCTTCCAGAAAAGCTTCGTAGATTTGAGATGGATGCCTTGGCAGGCCATCGCTGCCCGGAAATATCATTCCCCATGGCACATCAGTCGGACGTCCGTATAATTCCGCATTTATGAAATTCCCGATCCGGCCGAATCCAAGACCGACCGGAGCACAGAGGCCTGCCATGTCAATCAGCCCCAGATAGGGAAATTTCTTGCGGCGGGCATAAAGCATGACCGCCAGCAGAACACCCAGGAAACCGCCGTGGAAGGACATGCCACCTTCCCAGACTGCAAAGAGCTTTAACGGGTTGGACAGATAAAATTCCAGGTTGTAGAACAGGATATAGCCAAGCCGACCTCCCAGCACGACACCCATGGCACCGTAGAAAACGAGATCGGCTACATCATCGGTCGTCCAGGGCAGTTTTTTTCTGCTGACTTCAGACCTGATGATGAGATAGGAGGAAAGGAAGGCCAGAACGTACATCAGCCCGTACCAGCGAAACTGGAGCGGGCCGATGCTGAGAAAAACCGGGTCTATGTTTGGAAAATGCATGAAGAGTCAGCCGTTTTTAGATGCCGCAGCCGCAACTGCGCGGACAGCTTCCCATCCGCATATGCACAGCCTTTATAAAGGTTGCATCGGTGGCGGCCTTAATTTCATGTACTACATTATCAGGCACTGCAGAATCGAGCGAAAGGATTACCATGGCCTCATCCTTTTTAACGCTGCGACCCAGGTTCATGGAGGCGATATTAATGTCATGCTGCCCCATGATGGTGCCTATTTTCCCGATCATGCCGGGACGGTCGCCGTAGTGCAGCAGGAGCATATGCTCTTCCGGGCTGAAATCCATGGTGTAATCACGCAAACGAACGATACGGGGAGCACCTTCGAACAGCGTACCGGAGATCAGCTTGCGAGTCCCACCTGCTTCAATAACCAGAGTGATCACATTTGAAAAAGCATCCGCATGGGTTGATTTGGTTTCCTCAACCGTTATGCCCATCTGTTCGGCAATCAGAGAAGCATTAACCATATTCACGTCCTGATCGACCATCCGGTTCAAAAGTGCAGACAGGCCACAGACCGTCAGAGGCGAGCAATCATAATGTGCTATGCTTCCGGCAAAACCGAAGGTAACCTTCTCGATATTTTTTTCCACAAGCTGAATGCCAAAATCACTCATGACACTCATCAGGTTGAGGAACGGACGCATCTGATCCATCAGGGCCAGATCAAAGCGCGGTATATTGACAGCATTTTCAAGCGGCTGATCATCGAGATAATTGATGATTTCCCTTGATACATCGATGGCTACATTGACCTGGGCTTCAAAGGTATTGGCACCCAAGTGAGGTGTCACCACAAGATTTTTGTGACCTATCAGCTTTTTGAGAAGATCAGTAACTGGCGGCTCTTCACTCCAGACATCTACGGCTCCGCCGACTACTTTACCGGATTCGAGATTATCCAGAAGAGCCTGTTCATCGATGATGCCACCTCGTGCCACGTTAAGCATGATAACTCCGCTCTTCATAAGCCCAAACTCGCGCGGCCCCACCATCCCTCTGGTTTCTTCGTTGAGCGGAGTGTGTACTGTTATGACGTCGCAATTTTTATAAATTTCATCGTGAGAAACAAGCTTGACTCCCAGATCATGAGCCCGCTTTACGGAAATGTACGGATCGCAGGCCAGCACTTCACATTCAAAAGCTTTGAGGCGGGTCGCCACCCGACCGCCAACCTTGCCAAGACCGATCACACCAGCTGTTTTTCCCTTCAGTTCATGGCCGGTAAATGGTGCCCGCTTCCATTCGCCCGATTTGAGGCTGGCGTTGGCCACCGTAACATTCCGACAGAAGGAAAGCAAAAGAGCCATGGTGTGTTCGGCGGCACTGTTGGTATTGCCAAAGGGGGCATTTACAACGATCACCCCTTTGGAGCTGGCATAATCGACGTCAACATTGTCAATACCGACTCCGGCACGGGCGACGATTTTAAGCTTCCTGGCTGCGTCCAGCAGATCCCGGTCAACATTGGTTCCACTGCGGGTGATGATAGCGTCATACTCTCCTATTGTTGCCAGCAGCTCATCTTTTTTCAATCCCAGCTTTACATCCAGCTGAATACGTGGCTCCTGGGTCAGGAGAGCCAGCCCTTCAGCCGATACTTCATCGGTAACTATAATCTTCATTGCATATCTCCACCTTCAACGATATTTGTCCCGGCATACTAGCCCCGCCGTGGAAAAAAAGCAAGCACAGTAGAGGACAATAATGGTATACATTCTGCCCATGGAGCCATTTCATATCGTACTGATAGAACCTGAGATACCACCAAATACCGGCAATATTGCCCGCCTTTGCGCCGCGACCGGCTCGGTGCTGCATCTTGTCGGCCAGCTTGGTTTCTCGATAGATGACCGGTATCTGAGAAGAGCCGGGCTTGACTACTGGGAATCTGTCACCCTCCGGCAATGGCCGGATCTTGATGCGCTTAAGGCATCTGCTCCTGAAGGCCGATTCTTCTATCTAAGCACGAAGGTTTCCCGCAGCTATCTGCAAGCCGGTTTCAAGCCGGGGGATTATATCGTTTTTGGCAAGGAGACCAAAGGACTGCCGGCCGAACTGCTGGATGCCAACCCGGAGACATCCATAACTATTCCGATGCCGGCCGAAAAGGTTCGCAGCCTGAATCTTTCGACATCGGCCGGAATTGTCTTATACGAAGCGTTGAGACAGGTCGAAAGGATAAGTTAATGCTGGCGCGTGCTGTCATCTGGATGAATCTGGCACTCATCTTCTACACCTGGGCTGTTTTCAGCGGCCGCAGACAGGGGCTGCATCCGAAACATCTGGCCATTTTCGGAATCGGTCTGGCATGCGACTTTCTGGGTACTCAGCAGATGAATCTGGTGGCCCGGATGTACGGGAAAGCACCGGAATGGCACAATGTTACCGGCATTGCCTCGCTGGCAGGCATGGGCTTCCACTTCCTGCTGGCATTGACCGCATCCCTCATGCATCGTGCTGAAGCCGTAAACACTCTCTTTCATCGTATCAGCCTGACGATCTATACCTGCTGGCTGATTGCATTTGTCAGCGGTGCTGTCTCTGGCATGATGCGTTTTAAGGGGTAATATGATTCATCCTTACCTGACCAGCCACATTCCCGGAGTCGGCGGAACAATCAAAGAGACGCCCGACGACTTCATCGTTGAGGAAATCCCATCCTACCTCCCCTGCGGTTCCGGCGAGCATTGCTATCTGGTAATCGAGAAACGTGGCATGACAACCCTGGAGGCGATACGAAGGATTGCAAACGGTCTGAAAGTACCGGAGCGCGAAATAGGCTACGCCGGCATGAAGGACGCCGTTGGTGTCACCCGCCAGACGATATCAATCCAGCGAATTACTCCTGAGAAGGCAGTGGCGCTTGAGCTGGCCGGAATCCAGATCCTATCCTCCGCCCGTCACACCAACAAACTCAAGCTCGGCCACCTTAAAGGCAATCGGTTTCAGATCACTGTCAGGGGCGTGGCAGAAAATTCAGAAAATACCATTCAATCAATTCTTGAGATTCTTCAGAAACGAGGAGTGCCAAATTACTTCGGTCCGCAACGTTACGGTTCCCAGCACAATTCTCACCTGATCGGCTTAGCCATGCTGAAATGTAATTGGAAGGAGGCCGTTGATGCCCTGATCGGTCAACCGGAACTGTTGCGTGATGAACAGTGGAGAATGGCAATCAACGCCTACCGGTTGGGCGATATAAATACCGCTTTACAGCTTTTTCCGCGCCATTGCAAAAGTGAGCGGGAGGTATTGCTGCGCCTGTCCGCCAGGCCGGGTGAATTTGAAAAAGCCTTTAGCGTTATCCATCCACGTTTGAAAAAACTATACCTGTCGGCCTGTCAGTCCTTCCTGTTCGATAAAATTGTTGAAAAGCGCCTGAAGAATATTGATGGTTTAGTAGATGGTGATCTGGCCTGGAAGCATATCAACGGGGCCTGTTTTACAGTGGAATGCGCGGAGGATGAAGCACACCGGACGCTCGGATTCGAGGTATCAGCCACCGGCCCGATGTTCGGCAGTACAATGAAGCATGCTGGCGGAGTCGTACGATTAATCGAAAATCAGATACTGGCGGAGGAGGGTATAGATGCGGAGATATTCATAAACGGCTCCACTCTGAAGCTTGAAGGAGAAAGGCGCCCCTTGCGGGTGCCGCTGTGCGGAGCACACTTCAAAATGAGTGGTGATGTGCTGGTTCTTGAGTTCGAACTGCCAAAAGGTTCCTATGCCACCTCAGTAGTTAGGGAAATAACAAAGAGTTTCTGACCTACGCAGCTTGCCTTCAATAGACTTCTACTGATTCACTTCAAGGGATTCAGTCATAACCGCCCCCAGCTTTGCCAAATCCGAATCGTTCTTCAGCAGTATGCCGAATTCGGTCGGAATTTCTGCTTCACAGCCATTAGTTGCAAAGCTATTCATATTGAAATTAGTGCTGTTAAAGTTCACAACCTTGACGAGAGCAAGCAGGAAGTCATTCGACCCAGACTCATCGGAATGATGTAACGCGACAATATCGCGATATATCTGCGGGATATTCCAGTGATCCATTATCCAGCACCCGAATTCCACATGCATTTCCGAGAATACATTTTGCAATACCTGCCGGGAAAGCTCTATTTTCGGGCCAAGTCTTAGCTTGATCCGCTCCAGAGCCTTCAGTAGATAGAGCTTGCCGATATCATGGAGTAGACCGGCCATGTAGGCATGGTCTGCAAGACTCTGGTGACCGGTTTTTTGGGCAATCCAGCGACATCCTAGTGCACAGGAGTGCGAATGTCTCCAAAGGTCATACATGACATCATTTACTATGGGAATACCGGAGATGTGAAGTGAAGCATGTGAAGCTGCTATGGCAAGATTCGCAATCTGCTGCGTTCCCAGACGTATCGCGGAATTTTCAATTGTCTCACACCGGCTGCGGCCTGCATATGAAGGGGAATTTGACATTTTAAGGACTTGCGCCGAAAGCGATGGGTCTTCCTTAATTGCCCTGATCACACTGAAATAATTAATATCAGACTCGGCAAGTAGCTGAAGAAGGCCCAATGCAACCGTGTTGAAAACCGGGAGCTCATCCGGTTTATCAAATAGGGAATCAAGTATATTGCTGTTTTCAATCATAATAGATCCTTTCAGAAGTGTTTTAAGTTAAATTCAAAGCATCTCCCTAAGGAATTGTGCTCATTTTCAAATTGTTTCCGGTGTTGCAATCGCGGAACTATAGTTGTCGGAACTTAAAACAAGTTCAGTAAATCCGTCAACAGAGAGAGGTTTGCTGAAATAGAAACCCTGCACCTCTTCACAGCGGTGATTTCTTAGAAAATTGAGCTGTTCAACGGTTTCCACCCCTTCTGCTATGATGGATAATCCCAGACTGTGCGCCATTGCAACAATGGCGCGGATTATTACAGCTTTATTGCCGTTGCCGATCTCCTTCACAAAAGATCGATCCACCTTGAGTATGTCGAGCGGAAACTGTTGCAGGCAGTTGAGTGATGAATATCCGGTTCCAAAATCATCAATAGAAAGCGATATCCCCAGTTCTTTGAGAGCAAGCATCTTCTCAATAGAATCTTCAACATTGTTCATCATCAGACTCTCAGTTACTTCCAGATCCAGATTGGCCGCAGTAATTCCGGTTTCATCAAGCACATTACGAACCATCTCCACAAGGTCACTTTGACCGAATTGCCGAGGCGAGAGGTTAACCGCCATCCGGAGCGGTGGAACACCCTGATCCGCCCAGATTTTATATTGAATACAGGCTGTTCTGATGGCCCATTCTCCAATCGGCACAATCAGACCTGTATGTTCGGCAACCGGTATGAAATCAACTGGCGAGACCGCCCCGAGCTCTTTGTTAGTCCAGCGAAGAAGCGCCTCCATCCCTACAATACCGCCGGATGCCAATTCAATCTGCGGTTGGTACTGTAGACTAAATTCGTTCCTTTCCAAGGCATGCCTGAGCTGCGACTCGATTATAAGGCGCTTGGATATTTTTTTATTCATCTCATCGGCAAAAAACTGTATGCCGTTCCTGCCATGCTCCTTAACGTGATACATGGCAGTATCAGCCTTTTTGAAAAGGCTTTCCGGATCCAGCCCGTCTTCCGGGTATTGCGATATCCCGATACTGGCAGTTACATTAATCTCCTGCCCTTGCAGGATATAAGGTTTTGCAATTTCCTCCAATATGCGGTTGGCGATGGTAACCAGGCCCTCACAGTGATCGGTGGCAGTCATTACGGCTACAAATTCATCACCGCCTATCCGTGCGATTGTATCACTCGCCCGAATCAATTCCTGGAGTCTTTGTGAGACCTTTATCAGTAGCTGGTCACCAAAAGAATGGCCCAGTGTGTCGTTTATGACTTTAAAATGATCCAGGTCCAGCAACATGAGCGCGAGCGAATTCTTCTTTCGCCCCGAAATGGCAACTGCCTGGGACAGGCGATCATTCAGCAGGTTACGATTGGGAAGGCCGGTAAGCGGATCGTGGTTGGCCTGAAACATCAGCTGCTCTTCAAAGTTTTTCCTGTCCGTTACGTTATGTACGATAAATGTTAGGACCGTTTGTCCCAAGTAACTGATGCTGCTGCCACTGACTTCAGCAAACAGCTTGTCTCCCGATCTATGGCGAAGTTTCAGCTCACGGGTTTGCGAGAGCGTCCTGGCCAGTTCTTCATCCAGTTCACTACCCTGACTGTCGAAAAATTCCAAAAGTGAGCATCCACGCATTTCCTGTACTGTCAGGCCGGTGAGTGAGGCAAAGGCGGCGTTTGCGTCAAGAATGAAATATTTTTCGGACGTTGCAAGAACGATCCCTTCAGCGGCCTGGTCCACAAGTGTGTGATATCTCATTTCCGACTCACGCTGCATTCGCAGAGATTCTGTCAGACGCGTCAAAATGATGTATATGCCCGCTGCAGAAAGGGTAATCACTACTGCAAACATAGCCAGGAAAAACCAGATTGTACGCTGGCCTTGCTGGAAAATGCTGCGCGGTGCATCAACTCTCAACAGGAGAGCGTCTTTACCGTAAATATCACGGAAGAGACCATAGCCGCTGATCATCTCTTCCTGAGTTTCAACATGAGTGTCATTACGAGTTTCAAGGATTGTCTGGAGTGCTTTGTTATCATCAGGTGACCGGTCCGGATCTTTCAGCGACATCACCTGTAACGAGCGCTGTGTTCTTTTTGCAATGGCCTTCAATTCCTGAGCATCAAGATAACGTGCCATAACAAGTGTCCCTTGCGCGGGACCCCTATACTGACTTGTGAGGACTGGCCGTGATGTCAACATCAGAACGCCGGATGGTATATTGAGAATACCTTTTACCGAAGCATCAACCGACTTGTGCGTTAAATGCGTCAAACCTGGATTAAGGTGAGGCATCAGGTCATCCGGCAATGGCAATTCACGACCGCGGCGATAATCGAAAAACCTGCTGAAGACAGTGTCTCCGGCTGGATTTAAAAAGACAATCAGATTGAGTCTCTGCTTTATAAACACGGCATCGGCAAGATTGGTTCTGATGAAAGAAGTATTGCCATTTTGCACGAAAGAGTAAGCTTCATCCCACCCTGAGTAATCACTGTTAATCGTGTCAATATGATCCAGCTCAATCTGAATGCTTTGCTTGGCGCGGACAATCTCTGTCTGCATCAGCCTGGATTCAAGATTTGAAAAGCTGTCAAGAAAAAGCCACCGCGACCCTGCTGCAAAAAATATCAGCAGGAGTCCGAGGATCAGGATTGCAATTATGGTTTTGGTACGGATGCGCATAACCTGTCCCTACAAAGGAGAAGCTAAGAAACTCTAATTGTCCGTAATCAGTATAGCAGAGAAAAAATATTTTTCCGGTTGAGGGGATTTTTTTATAAGTTTATCCGGGAAGGGGTATGATGCGGACGTGCGTGGCAGACAACAAAAAGCCGGCGAAAAACCGGCTTTTTAAAGCTGAAATGTTAGGTATGACGTTATTTTCTGACAAAATCCTTTTTTGCGAACGAATATTCGAAATTCATATGGTCGGTATAGGTGCCGTTTAGAATTGCCACGACATCTTCCGTGAACACCAGTTCCTCATCGGTCGGGATGACATAAACTTTTACCGGAGAATCGTCGGTTGTGATCAGTGTCTCACGTTTTCGGGTCATGGCGCTCTTGTTACGCTCTCGATCCAGAATGATGCCGATATGATCCAGACCCTCAATGGCTTTTTCGCGGATCGGAGCACCCATCTCGCCAACACCAGCGGTAAATACGACAGCATCCAGCTTGCCAACCGCCGCCATGAATGCACCGATATATTTTTTCAATCGATAGGCTTCAATTTCCAATGAAAGCTGACAGCGTTTGTCTCCGGCATTGGCATGTTCAATGACATCGCGACGATCGGTAAATCTGCCGGTTACGCCCATGACACCGCTCTTTTTGTTGAGTATGCTGTCAATCTCTTTGGCAGACAGATTCTCCTTCTGCATCATGAAGGCCGGGATGGCAGGATCTATATCCCCGCAACGGGTACCCATCACGGCGCCTTCCAGCGGGGTGAGCCCCATAGTAGTGTCAACCGAAATGCCGTTCTTGATGGCGCAGTGCGAAACTCCGTTGCCGATGTGCATGGTGATGATATTGGTGTCACTCGATTTTTTGCCTAACAGGACCGCTGCACGTTTTGATACATACAGATGCGAAGTGCCATGAAATCCGTAGCGGCGAACCTGGTGCTTTTCATACCATTCGTACGGAAGCGGATAAATATAGGCGTGCTCCGGCATGGTCTGATGGAAGGCTGTGTCAAAAATGGCAATGTGCGGCACTGTAGGCATGAGGGTCTTTGCGGCTTCGATCCCTTCAATATTCGGTGGATTATGGAGTGGGGCAAGATGCTGAACCTCTTTGACGGCATCCAGAACATTATCGTCAATCATTACCGAACAGGTGAATTTTTCGCCGCCATGCACGACTCGGTGACCAACGGCAGATATCTCGTCAACGCTCTTAAGAACACCGTGCAGCGGATCTGTAACGGTTTTGATCAGAAGATCAATAGCAGCCTGATGGTTTGAGCAGTCCTGCTGATGGTGGTAATTTTCCCGACCCGGTACTTCATGCAGAATAAAAGAGTCGCCGACAATGACCCGCTCAACCATGCCCTTGGCAACCACTTCCATTTTTTCCCAGTCAAAAAGCTGATATTTTACCGAAGAGCTTCCGCAGTTAAGTGCCATGATAATCATGTTATCCTCCATCAAACAAGCAGTGATTTATTTACAATTTAAATAAAAAAATAACACTCAAACTAAAACAACTAACTGAAATTAAAACGGTTTTGACTTATACACGAGACTAGAATCGAATTCAACAAAATTTGTGTCTGATTCAGGAGCCAGAATAAACAGGGCATAAATTATTCCGAATTCTACTACTCGATTCTGTATTCTGAATATTTACGATTTAGGTTGATAAAACAAGGGCTCTTGCCTATAATTCACCACTTTAAAGACGCTTAAAGGACTATGAGTGAGATCAGGGTGACCCTAGGTGGGATATTTCATTACATTTGAAGGAGTTGAAGGGAGCGGAAAGACCACCCAGATAAGATTGCTGGCTGAGCGCTTAACCGCCCACGGCTTCAGTGTTACATCGACCCGCGAACCTGGCGGCTGTGCCATTGCAGACAAAATCAGGTCTATCCTGCTGGATGCCGATAACCGGGATATGTCACCAATGACTGAACTGATGCTGTATGCCGCCGCACGGGCACAGCACGTCAGCGATGTCGTAATTCCCGCCCTGAATGCTGGCAGCATAGTGTTGTGCGACCGGTTTTGCGATGCGACTGTCGCCTATCAGAGTTTCGGGCGCGGCATCGATCGCGGCGTCATTGACATACTGAACTGCCATGCCTGCCAGGGGGTTACACCAAACCTGACATTGCTGATTGATTGCGATCCTTCTGTTGGCCTGGCACGGGCCAGAGCCAGAATAGAAGCATCCAGCGGACCTCGTGAAGAGCGCTTCGAGCTGGAAGAACTGGCTTTCCACCAACGGGTACGTGAGGGCTATAAGCGCCTGGCTGCGGAACAATCACATCGTTTTATTACACTTGAGGGCAATGATTCAGTTGAGGATATTGCCACATTGACTGCGGTGCAGGTGTTGGCGAGAATCCCGGAGGATTTGCGTGCCGTTTGCTGAAATTCTGGGGCATGAAAGGATTGTGGAGGTCTTCAGGCGTTCACTGCGTACCGGCAAGACATCCCATTCATATCTTTTCGAGGGAGTTTCGGGTTGCGGGCGAAAAAAGACTGCTCTGGCACTGATTCAGGCTCTTTTTTGCAGCGTTTTACCGGACGACGCCTGTGGCGAATGTCCATCATGCCGAAAAGTAGCAGGCGGCAATCATGGAGATATCCATTTTATTGAACCGCTGGCCGACAAGCGCGACATCAGTATCGAGCAATTGCGGGCCATGCAGCGTGAGCTTTCCCTGCGTCCCTATGAGGCTCCAAGAAAAGCCTGCATCATAGAACCGGCTGAAAGGATGAGTATCAACGCTGCCAACTCATTGCTAAAAACTCTGGAGGAACCGCCCGGCAGCGCCATTATAATCCTGTTGACAGAAAACGTCGGTATGCTGCTGCCGACAATTCGATCTCGCTGCCAGTTGATACGCTTTTCAAACCTGTCGCCGGAAAATATTCAGACACTACTGGAACGTTCAGGAATTGCAACTGAAACTGCCTGCCTGCTGGCCCCCATGTCTGGCGGAAGTATGCAACAGGCTCTGGAACTTGACGACGATTCCCTGACCGCCCGACGGGAACTGCTGCTTACAACTCTTGATCAATTGGATATCAACCGAATTGGAACAGTTTTTAACGCATCCGAGACACTTTCCGGCAGTCGGGATGAAACACTTGAAACTCTTGATATGCTGATTTCGTTTTTTCGGGATGCAGTGCACATTGCATCAGGATGCCCTGACATCATAAACCGGAACGTGGCAACAGCAATAGAATCACTCTCCAGGCGCCGACGGTTATCGCGCAATCTGGAACTGCTTGAAGAAATATATGCAACACGGCGGGCCATTCAGAAAAATGCCAATTCAAAGTTGGCACTTGACCATCTGTTCATGAATATCGCCGCCGTATAAACCCAGGAGCACTGCAGAATTCAGGAGGTTTTTTTGTCACGTATTGTAACCATTCAGTTTGTAAGAGCAGGCAAAATGTACGATTTTGATGCCAGAGACCTTGAACTTGTCCAGGGAGACCATGTTATTGTAGAGACAGAGCGCGGCCTTGGTATTGGACAGGTAATCAAAGTGCCTGTAGAAAAAGAACCGGCTACAACTGCCAATCTCGTTGCTATCAAGAGAAAAGCCACTGCCGATGACATGGCAACGCTGCAGATAATTTCACAAAAAGAAAAAGAGGCTTTCGACTTCTGCGCCAAAAGGATTGTTGAGCGCAATATGCCGATGAAACTGGTACGGGCTGAATACCAGTTTGACAGCAGCAAGGCGGTCTTTTTCTTTACCGCCGACGGCCGGGTTGACTTCCGTGACCTGGTAAAAGATTTGGCTCACACCTTTCACACACGCATTGAAATGCGTCAGATCGGGGTGCGAGACGAATCCAAGATGATCGGCGGCATTGGAATCTGCGGTCGCGAACTCTGCTGCTGTTCGTTTCTGCGCGATTTTCAGCCGGTATCGGTCAAGATGGCCAAAGAACAGAATCTGGCACTCAATCCCAATAAGATTTCAGGTCAGTGTGGCCGTTTGCTTTGTTGCCTCGATTATGAATACGAGACCTATTGCAGCCTGCGTAAAAACTTTCCAAAAACCGGCAAGCGCGTCAGAACAGTCAATGCGGTCGGGGTTACCGATAAAGTCAACATTCTGACCGGTAACATAACCCTCAAGCTCGATGACAATAAAATCATCATGATCAGGCGTGAGGATATTATCGGCGACGGTGGGGCGGCACCTGAAGCACCGCCTCAACGGACCGAGTCTTCAACACCCGTTCGTAACGGCCTGCGGGATAGGGATCAACGCCAGAACCAGCGGCGTAACCTGGAGAAAAGAGCCGAGCAATCTGAATCAACACCTGCGCCCACTGATGACAATGCACCTGTCGTCACTGTGGCGTCAGATAATACGGGAGCACAGACTCAACAGGATGCGCCTAAAACCGGGCAAGGACGGAAGAAACACCGCTCTCGCAAACATGGTCACCGTAAACCGCACGGAGGCGGCAATCCTGGCGGTGGAACATCGTCACCTTCATCAGGAGCATGATATATGAAACCAACTTTTTACGTAACAACTCCCATCTATTACGTTAACGACGTACCGCATATCGGCCACGCCTACACCACTGTTGCCGGCGATGTCCTGGCCCGCTACAAAAGGCTGATGGGATTTGATGTCTATTTTCTGACCGGCAGTGATGAACATGGGCAGAAGGTTGAAAAAGCCGCCATTACGGCCGGAGAAACTCCGCTCGAACTTGCCGATCGTGTGGTAAAGCGCTTTCAAGCGCTGTGGGAACGCCTTGGAATATCGCACAATGATTTTATCCGCACCACCCAGGAGCGCCACAAAAAGGGCGTCAGCCGGATATTTAACAATATCCTTGAAAAAGGCGATATTTACCTTGGAGAATATGAAGACTGGTACTGCACCCCCTGTGAAACCTTCTGGACCGAGACCCAGTTGATAGAGGGGCGCTGTCCGGACTGCAACCGCCCGGTCGAGAAACTGAAAGAAGAGTCCTACTTTTTCCGCATGAGTAAATATCAGGAGCAACTTTTGGCCCACATTGAGGCCAACCCTGACTTCATCCAGCCAAAAAGCAAGCGTAACGAAATCATCTCCTTCATAAATGAAGGACTGCGCGACCTCTCGGTCTCCCGCACAACATTCACCTGGGGCATTCCGGTACCGGGCAACGACCGTCACATCATCTACGTCTGGTTCGATGCCTTGACCAACTATATTACGGCCCTCGGCTATCCTGATGAAGCCGGAAATTACGGCCGCTACTGGCCGGTGGATATTCACCTGATCGGCAAGGATATTCTCCGCTTCCACGCCGTCTACTGGCCTACCTTCCTGATGGCGGCCGGTCTGCCGCTACCGAAAAAAGTATTTGCCCACGGCTGGTGGACAGTCGAAGGTCAGAAGATGAGTAAAAGTCTGCAGAATGTGGTCGAGCCAAACATGCTGATTGACAGGTACGGCGTGGACGTGGTGCGCTACTTCCTGCTGCGCGAAGTGCCGTTCGGACTGGACGGTGACTTTTCACACAGCGCACTGGTCAACCGGCTCAACTCCGACCTTGCCAACGATATCGGCAACCTGCTTTCTCGTTCGACCGCCATGGCGGTAAAATATTTTGACGGCAAACTTCCGGAGGCATCGGAATTAACCGACATGGATCAGGCACTAAAGCAGAAAACAGAGGAGATGGTCGGGATCGTTGATAAATTCATCAATGAATTGGCCTTCAGCAAGGCACTGCAAGCAATCTGGGATGTAATCTCGGCCGGCAATAAATACATTGACGATACTGCCCCCTGGACGCTGGCCAAAGATCCGGCCAACGCCAGACAGCTTGCCACGGTCATGTACTGCCTGCTCGAATCGCAACGGATTATACACTGCATACTGTCGGCTTTTCTTCCGGCGACAGCCGAAAAAGCACTTGGTTCTCTGGGGTGGAGTGAATACATCACGAAAGACGCACTGATCTGGGGCGGGCTGAAAGCGGGAACTGAAATCAAAAAGATTGAGGCACTTTTTCCGAGGTTTGAAGGCTAGCTACCCTTTTGTTTAATTGGAACAGGGCAGCCGCCACAACCTCATCCGGTGTTATCTCAACCATACAGCGGACACCGTTGGGACAGGGTGGTATTGTTCCGAATCGACTGCAGGGAGAGCAGGCAAGACTTCGATTCAGCACAGTATGCTTCTCACCCCGAGGAGCCCATTTGGCCGCATTACCAGGCCCGAAAAGCGAAACCGTTGGAATATCCAGCCCCGCTGCCAGATGCAGCACCCCGGAATCTCCGCTGATCACCAGAGAGGAACGGGCTATCACCGCAGCGGTTTCTGCCAGAGTTGTCATTCCGGCCAGATTTAATCCCTGTACTCCGGCAATCAAATCCCCATCTTCTTTATCCTCCCGACTGCCAACCACAACAATTTTGTAACCATTTTCTACAAGTCGCTTCGACACCTGACTAAAATGATCTACATCCCACCGCTTCTCAGGA
Source organism: uncultured Geobacter sp. (assembly GCA_964619855.1). Lineage (GTDB taxonomy): Bacteria > Desulfobacterota > Desulfuromonadia > Geobacterales > Pseudopelobacteraceae > JACRCG01. The sequence continues at coordinate 29,165 of CAZUGI010000002.1, forward strand.
ATTGAGCCGCCGGGGAAAATGACAACAAATGCATCAGGGCTGATCGCGTGAAGCAATTGACCTGCTTTGGAAGCCGATTGAGGAGGCAGCGATAGAGCAATTGTATCCGGTTGACAGACAATCCCTATCGGCTTCAAAAGAGCCAGAAAATTATCAGGTTCATAGGCATCCGGATCATATTGCACGACATGTGTGAACATACGCCGCCGTTCGTTGGTGTCAAATCCGATCTTTAAAGGCGCTCTTACAAACCGCGCCACCACGGCCGACATTCGATACCACTGTTCGGTGTCTATCACCGCATCATATTGACCCCGCAGCGCCTTGAAAAACTCCCGGGGAATGTCATAGCAAAGAACTTCGTCTACACCATGAACAAGCACAAAAACACCGGCATTACGCTGCTCGGCCAAAAGGGTGATATGGGTATGGGGATAGGTATTTTTGAGGGAGTTAATTACCGGTGCCAGCAGGACCGCATCGCCGATTCCGCCGGGACGGACGACCAGAACTCTCATTATTTTGTCAATTTTTCCGAATACAGGGCGAGGAATCAGCCGGCAGAAGGGGCGGCCAATAATCCTGTCGATTGACTTTAATGCAGACGCAGCACCCATCAACAGCTCTCCAGATGAAATTTTTTAAAGATAATGGCGCGGCACAGAGAAATCAACAATCCTCCTGATAGATACATTTTTAACGGCTCTTTCTTGCAACAGAGAGTCTTTGTCTTTCAATATTATGAAAAGATTGGCCCTATGCAGCTTGAACATATTACAGCAGTAACGATCCAGCCAGATAATAAACTCGGCCGCTCTTTTTCCAAATATTTTTTTGGTAATAATAGTCAACAAATTATAAATACGCGTAACTATCCTGGGGTGCCTCCAGATTTCACTATGTTCCCGAGTCTGTGCATCGACTAGACAGGCAGGAATCACAAGCAAACTGCTGGAAAGTTTTTTCACTATGACGGTGAAGCCTTCTGACTTGAGATAGTTGAAGCTGTCCGAATCAAAATGATGAATATGTGCATGGATCTCTTTTGTTTCCTTGTTGCGGGCAATAAGTTTTTTGCTATCGTGCGGGACCGTAATTACAACGGCTTTTCTCGCAACCCTTAACAGCTCGGAGGTCGCCTGCTTCCAGTCCGTAACATGCTCTAGAGTTTCACTGCAGGAAACAACATCGAATTGTTCACCTTCATACAACAGCTTGTGAATATCCGATGGTTCGGATTCTATTCCAAAAATTTCTTTAGCCCTTTTACATGCCTCTTCAGATAAATCAGTACTAGATGCAGAAATACCAAGAAACTGATTCGCCAGAAAGGCCTTGTATCCTTCAGCCCCCCCTACATCAAGCAATGAACTGACACTCAGACATCCAAGTGCTTCAAGCATCCGGTACGTAATTATATATCTGCTGATATGACCTGGTTCACTGGGCTCACTCCTGAATCCATAAATCGGCTGATGCGCAATGTAAACACCATTGTCGTCACATGAACTGAAGCGTGTATTCAACCAATCTTTTAATTCTTCAGTGTTTATATCCAAATAATGCTCCTTAACTAGTGGCCTTCTCCCCAAAATTCAAATTCTAAAGAAAATCGCATCTACCTGGAACGTTCTGCCTGATATTGCGTCTGAATAGCAGGGATTAATGTCGTGTAGTGTAAAGCCCTCACGCTCAACCAGTTCAATCATATCTCGGAAATCGCATTCGCCTTCATAAAGAGGGGTTAGAGAAAGCTCTAGCTGTAAGCCGGTAAGTTTTGGAAGCAGTTCAACTGCCCCAGCTAGAACCTGGGGTTCATATCCCTGAACATCAATCTTTAGAAATGAATTAGTGTCGCTTAGTAGATAGTTATGAGCAACCATGTCCAGTTTTTGTAACGGGACTGTTTCGCGACCTACAGACTTTGCCAGCGGTTCTACGTCCAGATGACTGTCCATAACTTTGAGAATAGAACTTGATTCCTGGTTTGCGGCAACATTAATTGTTATCTCGCCGTCTGATTCTCCAATTGCCATGCGCGGTGCACAGGTTATTCCCGAGTCCCTTTCAGCCAGTTTTTGCAACTTAGCATAAGGTGCCTGCAACGGTTCGAAACATACAATCCTGCCTTGATACCCAACATACCTTAGATATCTGGCATACTGGCCGCTATTGGCACCTACATCAAATACCAGGTTAATCCCATAATTACACAACAGTTTGCCGAAACGCGCCGACTCAGAACGGGAGGGGTGGTATGCTCGCAAATCTACACCCATAAACCGTGCACACCGCTTTATCACAAGATCAATCATCACAATTTCAACCTGTCATTTCCTAAAGAAAAAGAGCCGGACCAGACCCAACAACCCGACTATGCGGCTACACAATGTATTTCTCTTGGCAATGATCTGCACTACCGAGAGATCATAATCGCTGTCCGCAATTTTACAGTCAGGGTGACGCAAAGGCAATTCAAACCGACCTTTTGCTATGTTGGCCAGTTCGCTGTCCATCACCTTAGTATGGGTTGCATCCCTGCCATATCCAATATTAGAGACCAGATTAACACTGGGGATGATGGCCAATCCACCGCACAATAGTCGGGAAAAAGACCACTGGTAATCCCATGTATCAATCTTGTTGTTAAATGCCTGCTGAAAATCTTTCTCCCGCAACCCAATGAATTCCTTATTCAAGAGGACCTGTTGAATCCTGTTACGACAGCATGGGTCTCGCCAATGACTCATGGTCACGTCATAGTGTTGCCAAGCCCTACGCCATGTAGCCCATCCCCAGACCCAGTCATAATTGGCAAAGTGATAACTCTGCCGGTCATCTTTCCATCTACCCAACAGGTTTGTTCCGCATACCATCATGACTCTTTCGTCATTACGGTATATTTCTAACAGTTCCTGACAATATGAAAAGAACGATGTGTCCGGCAAGCAGTCATCCTCAAGAATGATGGCCTCCTCAACCTGGCTGAATACCCAGTCCAGACCACTTGAAACCCGTATTTTGCATCCAAGGTTCGTGCTGGAATAATTACTGAAAACCTCACACGGCCAATCAACCTGTTCAACAATTCTGCGAACCTCTCCGCAATATAAAACGTCATCGGGGTGGTTGATTCGAGGGCCATCTGCCACCACCAGCAACTTCGGCGGACGCGCAGCCCGAATTGCATTAAAAACTGACTCTGTTTCGGCAGGTCGGTTAAACACTAGAAAGGCGACTGGAGACGTTATTCTCACAGTACGCCCGGTTTGCGTACAAGACCCTCATAGATAGCCATTATCTTCCGTTCCTGAATTTCTTCTGAAAAAAATATTTCCACTCGCCTCCGACCAGCATTCCCCATCAGTTCTCGCAACGCAGGATCATCGATCAGTTTTGTAATACATCCGAAAAAACCGTCAATTTCAGTCGGCGGGCAGACATAACCTGTTTCTCCATCAACTACTGACTCCGGAAGTCCTCCGGTATCTGCAACTACACAAGGTAATCCATGGGACATAGCTTCTAACACTGCAATACCATGACTCTCCCTTAGGCTGGGTTGAAAATAAACCTGTGCGGTTGCAAAGTTGGATAAAGGATCAGCGATAAAACCGGTAAGCCTGATGCGACCATCAAGACCAAGCGCTATAATCTGTGCTTTCATTGAATCAAACAGTTCACCATCACCCACCCAGACAAAAGATACTTCCGGTCGGGCTTGGATAACCATTCGAGCAACATCAAGCCAAACAGCAGGGTTTTTGTATGGGACAACGTGCCCTACCGTCAAGACGACAGGCAGCCTTCCATCTTCGGGGTGATCGATGGAGCGGCAGCTGTTATGAACTACTGATATCTTTGCTTTAGGAATTCCCATAATCTCTGAAATTGTTTCAGATGCAGCGTTCGAAACAGTCATGACCATATTATTTAACATTAAGCCTAGTCTCAAATAACATCTCGGCAGGAAACCAAATTTGTATTCTGGCACAGAGTGAATAATATATAAGACTGGGACAGGATAATATAAAGCAACCGACATCCTTCCTGGGCCGCTCGTGGAAACAACTATCAGATCAGGCATCCATGAACACACGGTATTCCAGGAAAAAAGAATATCAAAAAAGGGTGTCAGGAAAGGGATTGTGCCTGATCTTGTTCGGTTAGAAGACGAAACCAACTCTACACCAAAACGCTCGGCGAGGGAAACAAGGGCAGGGCAGCACTGGTCGTTCGGTACCAGTAGCATCGTAACAATCCCATTTCGCATATGAATATCCAAAAGCCGTTCAAGGAAGCGGTTTGTCCCGCCATACGGCACAACATCGGGTACGATGACAATAACTCTCATGCCACTATCTCAGCGCTTTTCAGCTACAAGCAGGCGCATATCGACACAGCGGTCGCGCCATTTTTCCCAAACCGGCGCCGGAAATGTACGTTCACGACAGACCAAATAATCCCGTTCCAGAATTATCTCGCAGTAAGGTTCTAGGTGACCTCGTATCATCTGCCATTCAATATGATTCTCGGCATGAACATGAATATCTCCTTCATCCGAGGTCCCGCTCCACTTCGCTCTAATAGCAGATGCAATATATCGCCACCTGTTTTTCTGCTTTAAGATGTTTGAAACCCTCTGTAAAATCGTTTCAACAGATTTAGTTTGATGTTCATCAAGTTCACGGCAATACATCTCATACTCCGGTCGCTTATTCCAGTATGCGGGACAGACTTCATGATCGATGTATACTATTCCGCCTGGTTTTAGGACGCGGATAAACTCATTCACAATAGCAAGATAATCAGGAACATGGTGTAAAACGGAATACGTAACAACCATGTCAAACGATTCGATTTCAAACTGGGACAGGTCATGACCGTTCAGCAGACAGGTCTCCAACCTTTCTGAACTGCTGGATGAAGACTCCAACTCACGCAGACAAGCAGCAGAGATATCTGCTGCAACAACTGATGTTCCCAAGTCCAGCAAATGCCGCGTCAGATTGCCTGTCCCGGCCCCAAAATCGAGAACTCCGGGAACCTCCGCACCGGTCCGGATGAGGGTGACGGCATAGGCCAGCAGCTCATGAATCCTCTGCTGTTCGGCCTGATTGAATATTTCACCGTGACGGGCCTCATAGAGCGGGGCGATCAGGTCATGAACTTGGCTGTTATGAATTATCCGGTCACACATGCCCTAACCCCCGAATGGTTTCCCATACACCTCTCCGAACTACCCAGGCTCCAAGCGCACGAAGTCTCTGCCACTGGGAAGTGCTGGCAGTATTCCAGAGCGGTGACGCAACACATCTCCTGCACGAACAAACTGACGCATCGGCGAGACTCAGGCAGATTGAAAACCAGATATCAAGGAGCCTCCTGGAAAAACAGACCGCCGGATACGTGCCGGACGCCCTGTTTGCCGATTCCAGCCGCAGCAGCCACAGCTCTGCTCGGTCAAGAGCTACCCGGTCAGGCGGCACGCCGTTGTTCATGACCATTTCATGCAACTCCTGCTCAGCCAGTGTAGGTTCCAGCCCCAGTTCTATTACTCGCTGAAGCCGGAGCGGCGCCACTTTTTCCAGCTGCTCCACGCCATATGACGTGCAAATCTGACCGGGACTGATTCTGTAATCCAGCAGTACTTTCTGGATGTTGGCAAAATCCATGTAAGGCATAGCCCTTCCCCACAGCTCATAGTCCTCGATATGCCGGTAATCGGGATCATAGTAAAGTCCAAGCTCAACAAAAAGCTGGCGCCGCATCATTACCGACGGATGGGCGACACCAACCGTATGAAACTGCCAGCACCGTATTTCTTCGGCACCTTCCGGAAGTTTCCAGACCTCGTTACTCCCTCTGGGAAAAAACCGGACCCAACTACCGCAAACGCCAACCTGAGGGTGCGCGGCCATGAAATCGACCTGGCACGCCAGACGCTCAGGCCGGCTGATGTCATCGGCATCCATCCGGGCGATGAATTCTCCCCGGGCAAGATCAAGCCCCCTGTTCAACGAAGCCACCAGGCCTAGATTGGTCCCGTTATGGACAAGCCTTATTCTGGGGTCGCCAAAGCCCTGAATAATGGCGGCACTGCCATCGGTAGAACCGTCATCGACGATAAGAAATTCAAAGTCGGTAAAGGTCTGTTCGAGAATGCTCCGGACCGACTCGAGCAGATAGGGGGCAGCGTTGTAAACCGGCATCAAAACAGTAACTCTGGGCATAAACCCGCTCACAGTCGCTGCCAGGCCGGAGGGGTCAGATCACCGGTATTTATGGCAGGATTTTTGAACCAGCGGTCAGGAGCGATTACCAGCTTGTCGGGATTTTCGGAAAGCCAAGCCCCCCACCAACTGAAAGAACTGTTGGCAATCACATGATGTCTGCAGAGGCTCATAAGTCGCAGGTCTTCATGTGCCATGCCGCCGTTGTGGCTGACGAATCTGGCTGGATGGCGCAGTTTCAGATGATACGCAACCCATTCAGGGTCATCCGAAAATACAAAGAAGTGAGGATATTTCAGAATCCGCGAAATCCTGTTCTCGGCGTTCAGATAGTATTCAAGATCGCAGACGCCATAAATGGCACGTATCTTTCCATCCAGAACATAGTCACCCCGGCGAACATGGAGGGAGACCGAATCAACCGCCCCGATTTCATCCGACAGAGCCCTGTTTTCTCCAGCCGGGGCGGTATTGACCCTGAATTCCTTCCGGATGACATCTCCGATATCCGCAAAATAACGTTCAGATTGCCAGTATCCATCCAGATAGACATTGTCAGGAAGCGCCAGTACCTGGGGATCGTAATGGAACCACTTCTCGCGATATGTCGGCCGGCCAGTGAACCTTTGTATTTCCCGGGCTACAGCCGCCTTTGGCCCGGTGCCGCCTCTGGAGCCGATTTCCCGGTGGGACGCCCGTTCAGCCGTTATGGAGAAACGATCCAGTTCGAACTTTCGCGCGGAATTTCCTGTCTGGTCACCTTCCAAAAAAGAGAGATCAAGCTTCAGTTCCGTGCCATGCCGCAATGAAAGGCGCCTTGCAGCGGCATACTGAAACATCTGGTTGCCCACACCACCCATCAGCTTGACTATGATCATGCCATCAGCCCCACGGCCGCTCCCGGCAAAAGGTAATGTGACTCATTAAACCTCGTATGCATCTTTCCACATTGCCATCCAGACATCGAGCAACTGTAGCTCACTTCCCTCAGGCCCTTTATCACTCTTTAAAAGGAGTCGAACAGCACGGACGGTACTCATCTGCAGCAGTGCCCGGACGGCGGGGTAATACTCTTCATACGTCAATTCGTTTTCCCCTTTGTATGCAGTCACCTCAATGTTTCGCAGCATGCTCCATCCGCTGGCAACAAATTCAATACCTACAAAACCTAGTTTTTCCAGAGTAACTCTGAATTTTTCCCGATACCACCCATCCGCATGAACGGCCCAGGCCGCCTCGTGCGAGCCGAATAGATGTCGCATCACCTGCTGTTTACTGTCAAATGAATAAAATGGTGACGTCATTAGTCTGATACTTGCCATGGCATCCGGTGTCTCTATCCTTACCATTCCTCCCGGTCGCAGCCAGTTTCGCCAGCGGCAGAGCAACGCAAGAGCGGTCGGGCGTGAAAAATGTTCAAATACGTGGTGCAGCCTTATTTCATCCAGCGAATTGCGCGGATACACCAGTCTCTGTATGTCCGCATATTCATCAGCGACAAGATCCTTGAGAACAGTGTGCTCGCTAGTCGGAAAATCAATATTTATGTATCCCTCAAGATACTTTGCGCCACAACCGAGATGTAACCTCATATGCTATGCTTACCCCTTACTTCCTTTTGCTCCATGCAGAACGCGAAACAAAAATTGTGTTCAGATAGGTATCCGCATACACGAAATAATCCTTTGCCAACATGAAGTCTATTATTTCCGTCAACTTGCGTTCTGAATTATCTTCAGTATAGGTTAAAGTTTCAATGCAAAATACTTCGGGGCAGAATTTATTGAAATCAAAATTCTGAATGATTTGAAGATCCAATCCTTCGACATCCAGCGAAACGAAATTCGGTACATGCGGACAGTATTTTTCGATCAGCCCGTTCAGTGTGATCAGCGGGATCTCAATCACATTCTCGATGGTTTTCCCTTCATAGCTCGCGTATCGCTGGGCTTCTTCGCGGGAAAAGGTATTGAGAGTCCTGCTGTTCAAAATGTAGAAATCGGCCTTGTCAACGCCCCCCCCTCCGATCCCGATGTTCAGACAAATATCACGTTTTCGTGCCTTGCGGATCATCTCAAAAAGAAAGGGGTCGGGCTCCACGCATATCCCGGTGCTCCCGTTTTCATAGAACAGGTAAGTATTGCTCAGCAACGTCGGGTGGTGGGCGCCTATGTCAATGTAAGTCGGCTTTTCTATCCGCAGCCACATGAATATGTACTGTATTATCAGGTCCTCCCCCGATTGGGAGAAACTTCTTTTTTCACCTGAAACAGGCCTTATTCCAAACCTAAATATAGACATTCATTACCACCATTTCCTGATCAGCGTGGCACATGCGCCAGCACCTTGACATACCAGGGTACCTTAACATCCGAGGCCAGCATGGTAAGCTCACGTGATGAGCTGATGGAGTACTTTTGGAATAGCTGTGAAAATTTTTTTACATATGCAGGAAACTGTTCCCACTTGTGCGACAGTTTTGAGAATAGATACAGATACTCATACAACTCCACCTCTTTGTTGTTCTCACATTCACGAGTCACCTGATGGGCAGACTCAACAGTCACACCGACCAGAGGTTCCTTGCAATACGCAAAAGGTTTTGCTCCCTGCAACAAATGTATATAGAAATCGATATCAACCAGCCAGCGAAGATTCTCGTCAAAACGCAGACCTGGCGTATTTCTGAAAATGATCGAACTCGGCGGACCGATCAAGTTCCCTGAAAAAAGGGTGTTGCAATTTTTCCTGAGGTTATTGAGCACGGTCTCTGAAGGTGCATGGACAAATTTCAGGCAAGCATCCCGTCCGTACGCCTCGGCTGCGGAAAATCCAATGGCTGCCTGAGAGTTATTTTCCATGAGATCAACAAACTGCATGAGGCCCCGGGGGGAAAGGAACCAGTCATCATGGTGAAGGATCTTGATATATGTCCCGGTTGCCAGCGAAATCGCCCGATTCCAGTTTCCGGGTACTCCGAGTCGTTCAGAATTTCTTTCATAGACCAACGGTACCGACACGCGTATCCCGGACAGAATTTCCCGAATGCAGTAATCCGGTGAATCGTCAGTCACGATGACTTCAAAATCGGGATATTCCTGCATAACTACGGATTCGATAACCCTTCTGAAAAATTCAGGGGCCTTGTATGTAGGTATGCAGACGGATACTTTGGGATTACGGGGCATTTTTTCTCGACACGAACTTACAGCCTCCATTAGAACGGCCCGGCAAGGAACCGCCTGATCTTATCGATAAACGAACTTTTTCCCTTTTTCGGCAATTCATTGTTTGCCACCCTTGCAAGCTCCCGGGTGAAATCCACGGCAAATCCCTGCGTCCCATGGGAATTCAATTGATAATGATGAACGAGTCTGGCTGGATAAATATTTGATATATTATTGATGATACAATATATTTTTACCGATCGCTCCACGGAATGCCCGGAATAAACGTCTGGACCGAGCAGATCGATCATGGGTGTGATCCAGTCAATATACCTTGCTAACTGGCCCCTGGACATTGCCAGGTTATTTGATGATGGCCAGCTTCTGTCCGTGCTCCCGGCGACATAATTGTCGACCAGCAAGCGGAGATCCACGCCATACACCTTGTACAATGCATCGGCCAGCGGTTTATACCCCATGTTGTTGTCAATAAAGTTTTCATCTAGAATCGGCCATTCCTGATAACCAAGAATCCTGTCGGGATGCGTGGTGATACACTCCACTGTTTTTTCATAAAAATCCGTTGAGATGGCGGTATCGTACTGGAGCAGAGCGACAAAATCGCCCTCTGTCAAATCATTCCTCGCAATGGCATACCAGGCAGTAAAATCGACCAGATGCTTGTAATGCTCGATGTTGTCCGCCAATTCCCTCACAATCACTACATTCGGCAGATTACGAATCAGGTTGCATTCTCCCTGACCTACAAAGGCGTACCTGTACTTTGGAAGATTTCGATATTTATTAACCTTTTCAAAATCGATGATTATCTGCTGATCGTGTACGGTTATGATTACGTCAAGCATGCCGGCATAAACTCCGTGAATACGTTGCATTCATTTTATGAAGATTCCCCCCAGCCAGCGCAGCGGCCTGGTAATGCGCCAGCTCAAAGTTCTGCGCATGGATTCTTGCCCCTCCTCGAGCTGGCGCAACAGGCAGGAAATGACCTTGTCAGAATCATCCCCATACCTGAAAGGCTTAAGTTCATATCCGACACAGACGTCCTCCATGAAATCCGCCACCCCGTCCGCCGGAATCGGCACTGCGTCAGGTGGGGGGATACAACTGGCACCAGCGGAACGATGGTACAGATTGATCTCCTCATCAAGGATCGTCTCCGCTTCTGCCTGATACTTCTCCGAGCAGAGCGCGGACTTCTGGTTTCCATGACTTCGAAACCCGCCCAAGATGGCATCGACCGAGTACAGTTCGGCAAACCGGAAAAACCGGAGCCACAACTCCAGATCACCGGCATATTCAAGATCCCTGCTCAGGTATCCGCCGGCCTTTTCCCACAACGAACGCCGCCAGAAAGTACTCTCCTGCTGAATATGCGGTTTGCAGTAATCTTTGCGCAAAAACCTTTCGCGGCCATACGTTGGAAGTGAGCTGTTCACGAATGAAACATCACCGGTTTTATCCCAACAGGTTTGGCGGCCGACAATCCATTCCATATGCTGGAAGGCCGTGAACGTATAAGCAGCCTTGTAAAAGGCGTTATGGTGATATTTGTCGTCAGAATTGAGCCATGCCATGATCTCGCCGGTCGATCGGCTGAAGCCGTCTTCGATGGCGGCATACTGCCCGCCATCCGGTTGACTCTGCCAATACTTCAGGTGTTTACTGTACCTGGAGATGATCTCGACGGAATTATCGCTGCTGCCGCCATCCATGATAATGTATTCAAGATCGGGATAATTCTGGCCGAGAACCGATTCAATACACTCTTCAAGAAATTCGCCTTGATTGAATGACGGTGTCACTATTGAAATTTTAGGGGGCTTATGTGCCATCAATGCCTCATCACCAAACCGGTTCGGCGCTCATTTATACGAAATGTAGTCAAACCCTTTCCAACTATCCCTTATGAAAATCATATCCATTTGCCACAGCGAATTATCGTACGTTCGATGCATAACATCAACAAGGTCAACGGGCCGAAATCCCTTTCCGGCGAGAAATGTACACATTTCCCAGAACAGTAATGCCTCTTCGGTAATTCTGTAATTGTATACCTCGATAATAAGCACATCACATTTTTCAAGAGTGCGGTTTGAGCCGGCAAAAATACTTTTCTCAAAGCCATGGGTGTCCAGTTTTAGCAGATATGGCGCTTCCGCACCGGTTTCGAGCAGAGCGCTGTCAATCGTGGTAAGCTCCACCCTGATGGTATTTCCCCCTTCCCTGTCGGCTAATGCCCCTCCAAAGGGGTCTGAGGCATCAAACAGGGTGAACCCATCCGATGCACCGACAGCTTTCCTTACCAGTAATACATCCTGTTTGCATGTGGATGCAAACGCATCCAAAGCACTGCTATGGGCAGGTTGAGGTTCGAAAAGGACATATTTTGCGGCTGGGAAAAAATCCATGCAGACCGCCGACCAACAGCCGTTGGACGCGCCGACATCAAGTACGGTATTGATATGAATGCCCGCTTCTGCAAGCCACTTCAACCCACCGCGCATCGTGTTGCACTGAGACTGCGCAGCACAATTATTGCAGCTTTCAACTCTGTTCAGCTCCCAACCGCTCCGCCTTATCATGTTCATCAGGAAATGTTTCATGACCGTATCCCGGGCGCATGAGTGCCATCCGGTTGTAGCAGTCTTCTTGCAACGGCTGCGACCTCCTCCGGGGTCACGCCCGCAATGCACTCAATACCATCCTTGCCACAGTGCCAATTGCAATGAAAACAGTCCATTTGATGTGTCAGAATCACGTTTATTTCCGGGTCGCCCCAGGGAACAAAGCGTCCAAAGTGACCACCTCCGGCAATTCCTATTGTTGGAATATGTGCTGCAATTGCCATGTGTAACCCCGAAGTATCCGTACCTATGAAAAGATCGCAGCACATGATCGCCCTGACCAACTCCCTCAAGGTCGTCAGTCCCGTGAGGTTCACTATTTCGGCATCAGGACAGCGCTCCCTAATTGAGTGCGCCACACGATCCGTCAGATTCACATCCGAAAGACTGCCGAAAATGACGTAGATCGCCCCCCATTCCAGTAAACCGGCCAATTCACCGTAGTTGTCCGGTTTCCAACATTTTCCCCCATAGGATGAGCTAGTGAACAATCCGATTATCTTTCTGCCGGTTTGCATTGCCCCGTCAAGGTATTTTTTTTCATCATCGGATAACCACAGTTGCGGCCTGATGTCGTCGACCATGGTTACATGGCATCCCAGGAAGCGAAGAAAATCGGAAGAGGTTTGAAGTTCATGCATCCAGGGATCCGAACCGGAAATATCGAGAGTATCCGTAAACAGCATCTGTGGGTGCAACTCGGGGGGGTAGCTGCTCCCCGGTACATTGAGGCTGCAACCGGCAATCCCGAAAGTCTGCCTGGAACCGAGGCAGAATATGGTTTCCAGATGGCGGACCTGCAGAGACTTGACCGGGTAGATAATAGTGGAAAACGGGCTCCGGATGGCGTTTGCCAGCCTGTTCAATCTGTGGATGAAATGCTCCATCCTGAACATGAGGGGAAACTTTAGATGCCTTATCCTTCCCCACCACGTTAACTGGTCGGCGGCAACGCAGGCATCTATGTAGGGGCACAATTCCACGAGATTAACAATATGCGCCTGTACCGCGAGGGTAATATGCGCATCGGGATACAGATTCCTGATATGCCGGAAGGCGCCGCTGAAGAGTACCACGTCACCGATATTATCAGGCCTCAGGATGAGAATGCGTCTGCGGCTCATGGGTTGGAAAGGGTATCCCTGATCGCGGAGAGATACATGCTGCGCGTGCTTTCCTGAAGGGTCAGGAGCCGTTCCTTTTCCGTCTTCAGCGATTTTAAGGCCCTTTCCGACTCATATTCAAGGATAGCGGCATCGACATCCTTCACGTAATGCACCGGCAATCCCAGCTCTGCAACCATCAGCAGGCGTGTGTCGGTACAAACGGCAATAGAGGGAATTCCCATTCCCGCCATCCCTACAGAAGCATGCATCCGGTTGCATATCCCGAATTTTGCGAGAGAAATACAGTCGAAATATTCCGCAGGAGATTTCGGGAAAAAGACCGCTATACTTGAGTCCAATCCATGCGCAAGGGAATATTCCTTCTCATCGTGGCAGAGAAACGCAAGTTTGTGCCTTTTCCCCAAATCAACGACTATTTTTCTTATGGCGCTTTCCCAAAGCCCGGCATCTATCCCCTGTTCCCAGTCATAATGCCCCCCGCCAGTCATGTAGTTAATCATAATATACCCGGACTCTTCGAGTTTGGCTTGTCGGCCACCGGCCGCGAGAAAAGCGCTGCATGGCACCAAAGGGACCTCCATACCGACTGATTTGCAGATATCCCTGGCCAGCCGGTCGCGCACGGTGGTCAGGCGGCAGTACCCCAGAATGGTTTTGATATATTCCGTGTCTTCCGGTGACCCAGGGTGATCAGGCTGCCTTTCCCAGGAATAGCAGGCTCCCGCTGCAATGTTGAGTACCGGGATTTTTTCATGCAACCGTCCGATCACTTCGTGCCAGATTGGCCCCGCCCATTCATTCTTGCTGCAATCAGGCCAGAACACTGGCGCCCCGCATTGAACAACCAGATCGCATTCATCAAATCTGCTTAAACCTATTCTTGGTAAAAGTGTCTCTATCGTTTTTTTCGTACGAAGCCTGAAATCCGGGAGATGTTCGGCGATTTTCCTCAGTTGAACCGGATGCCAGACAGGGTAAACCGTATATGGATTATGCTTGTTGACGCTGACAAATTCGAGCCGCTCGTCCCGGTAAACCTCCTTCAGGACCTGGCAGACGCCTGAGCGGATGAAGTCATCGCCGATGTTTGTGCCCAAAGTTGTAATAAGGCCGATTTTAACCGCGGACATGGTTCAATCCTTGACCAGTGAGTAAATGGCGAGATATGGTTTTTTCAATTTTTTGAAATCGTGGGCTTCTTCCATGAAGACATCAGAGATCCTGTTGAAAAGCCTCCCCAGTAAAAAGGAAACTCTTCCGTATCCAATCAAAAATGCCATTCTTTTCCTGATGTCTCTCTCGGAATAGTATCTCTCGCCGATGTATGTTTTCCCCGCGATCCGTAGCCCGGTCGGCGCCACTATTTGCTTATGCAGCGATTCTTCATCGTAAAACCGCTGGAAAAAAGTTTTGCCGGATAACTCACCTTTGACGGCATAGACATCCCCATCTTTATATTCGTTGAATTTCTCCTTATAAAAAGGGACCGAAAAAACGAAGGCCCCGTTCGGTTTCAGCAGTTGGGGAATATTTTTAGAGGCGGTAACGTCGCCGCCATTTTCAGGATGGATATGCTCAAATACCGAACAGGAAAATATGAAATCAAACGTCCCCAATCCGGCAAGCGACTCGATCTCCGTAATATCACCATTGACGATATTCAGTTTGCCAAGGCCGAGGGCGGAGGCTTTCTGCCGTAAATCCTCCAGCTCCATTTCAAACGGGTTAACGTAGGTTATCTCCCAGGCATCTGAATTCAGCCCCAACGAGAGGCTCAGTATCTGGGGGGAACCAATATCCAGAATCTTCAGTCTTTCGGAAGTACGCTCCAGGATGCCGCTAACATCAAGCAGGGCAGGAATTTCCTTTGTTCTTGTGTAATCAAGGGGAATAAAAACTGTATGGAGCCATTTACGGAAATAATTTACAGTGAGCCTGTTTGCAGTGGAAATAAGTATGCGGAAAGATCGTTTTGACATTATTCTTAAACCGCTATGTCAGCAATTGAAGCAACGATTGTCTGATACTTTTCTTTGCCGGCTTGACAGCCATGAATTCATTCAGATATCTCAGATCGGCCTGACTATCCCTGACGACATACTGCGGATGGGTGAGGGGCAGATTCAATTCAAAAGCTTCCATTGCCGCATAAGGATTATTAAGCCCTGACACCGTGTGAGTGGCATCGGCATCAAATCCTATGTTGGTTATCAGGTTTGAAGAAGCAATTAACGATAAACCGTGATTGACCATCTTGGCAAACCCCCATTGATAATCCCAGGTATCGATGTCACCGGCATAAACCTTGTCATAAAGCTCGAGACGGAACTGCGCCTCTTCACTGTTCTGGCAGAAATCCTCATAGAATCGCTTATCTCGGATTTCCGGCCAAAGCACCATGTCCATGTCGTAGAACTTCCAGGCTCGCCGCCAGGTCGCCCACCCCCAGACAGGGCCATAGCTGGAGTAGTAATAGCTGTGCCGATTCCGGTTCCACTCCCGCAGAACGTTCAAGCCGCATATCTGCATGATCCGTGTATCATGGCGGTAACGCTCCAGTAGTTCCTGGCAATATCCAAAAAAAGAGCTGCTGGGTAGACAGTCGTCTTCGAGGATGATGCCCTCTTCAACCTTTGTAAAAAACCAGTCGATGGCCGAACTTAC
This sequence comes from uncultured Geobacter sp., assembly GCA_964619855.1. GTDB lineage: Bacteria > Desulfobacterota > Desulfuromonadia > Geobacterales > Pseudopelobacteraceae > JACRCG01. Next base: position 45,004 of record CAZUGI010000002.1, read on the forward strand.
ACCTCTCCTGCAACCAAGATTGCGTTCCCTGAACAGCGTCACGACCTCGCAATCCCAATCCACGGTGTCGATTATCCGGCGGGTCTGTTCACAGCTTTCGGCGTCGCCCGCCCTGTCGTCGCGCGGACCATCAGCAGCGACAAACAGCCGCGACGGCTTTGCCTGACGAATTGCAGCGAAGACCCTTTGAGTGGTGGCAGGGCGATTATAAATGAGAAACAGTAACGGCGTTTTCAGATGCATATTAATTCCCGATGCATTAAGGACTGCAATCTGTCCACATCATAAACGAAGCATAATTCTGTTTTTTAATAAAAAAAGTAACGAGTATGTGAAATGCCAAGACTTTCCGACAAAAGATAATGAATTGTTTTTTATATCATTAATTATATAGTCAACCAGCGTAGCTGCATACTTTGTGATCTTGTTGTTTTTCTTATAATACTCCAGAAGGTTATAATAGTATCCTCTAATAACAGGCATCAGAATGTGTCCGTATGTTTCTGAATAAACACTTAATAACGCCAGACGCGTCTTGAGATTATTGGTTAATATGTATTCCTGAGGTTTGCTCGACCATGTTCCGCCGCTATGCACTCTGTAGGAGGCCATTATTTTATCGATATAGGCGGCATCACCATGCCCGGCAAGCATCGCGTAAAACATGATATCACCATTGGCTATCGTATAATATACGTCAGGAACATCTTTAATGGCTATGCTCCTGAATACGATCGTATTGGACGGCGGAACAAGCCCGGATACTATGTCTGTCTGCGACAGGATCTTTTTTCTGTCAACGCCAAGCCGCTCTTCGCTGACAATGCTGTCATTCTCATTAACAATATTGCTGTTGGTAAAGCACATCGCAAAGGAAGGATTGTTATCCAGAAAAGCTACCTGTTCCCGTAATTTATCGGATGAAATCCAGAAATCATCGCCATCTAGATTGGCTATGTACTTTCCGGAGCATGCCCCGCAAGTATTTATATAGTTGCGGGCACCCAGATTTGTCTCGTTCAGCAGTAATTTAATCCTGTCCGGATACCGGTTTCGATACTCCAGGACAATTTCACGGGTCCGGTCGGTTGAACAATCCTCGCCTATGACTATTTCATAATCAAAGTCCGTTTCCTGCATTAACGCGCTGTCAAGCGCCCTGGCAATGAATTTTTCGTGGTTGTACGTAACTATTAAAACGCTTGCTTTCATTTCCTGCCTTTTTCACACAACAAAAAGATGCTTGAGCAGAGATCGGGGTATTGCTGACCGAGCTTATAACAGCCTTCCAGATATTCCGGCGAAATAATGTCCGTATCAAGGAGCCGGTCCCATTGGAAATTTGCCAGTGCCTTGAAGAATATCCCGGACCGGTAGACCACCTTCAATCCGGCGGCTACAGCATCCCGCTCCAAGGTATCCAGCGTATAGGTGTTTCTGTGCCCATGTTCTGCCTCTGCCGACGTCACCGCCGTGTTGTGTGAGATAAGGCCCATTTTGACGGCTATCTGGCGAGATGGTGCGTTGGCGTTGGGGCAAACCAGAAAGAATCTTCCCCTTTCGGACAACCATTCATCATTGATGCGCCGCAGCAGCTGCACCGGATTATCAAGATGTTCCAGCACATGTGTGAGCACGATGTTGTCATATGTGCCGCCCAAAGGCGCCGTCTCGAACGTCGAGTTGATAAATTTGGCCTTTTCGCCCAGCTTCTTCCGCGCCTCTTCAACGGCGATTTCCGATGCTTCTACGCAGGTTATCTCGTCAAAATATGGCAGGAATCTTTTTGTGAAGTCGCCCTTGTAGCTGCCAAGCTCAAGAAGATTTCCCTCAAGAAAAAACGGCTCGAATGATCTGAGCATACATGGATGAAGAACATCGAAGTCGAAACTGTAGGCATATTTTTCATTTGCGGAGTTGTTCGAATCATTCAGCTCTTTGTCGTAGTTCCTTACCGTAGCCATTTGCATCCCCAATCCGTTGTTAATGTACCCATGCCGGTATCAGCCACACGGCCGTCCCAGCTAATCTGACAACACAGCGAGTCCGAATCCAAAGCGCCCGAATTCGTTGCCGTTGTAAAGCATATACACTTCCCCTCCCAACTCGAAACAATGGGGGTAACACTGCATCTGGGAATCCCAACCTTCAGCAGAAACATCTATTCCGGCCTTGCCGTCATCCCGGTCCCAATTGTTCAGGTCATAAGAGCTGGCGTAGCCGATTCTGTAAGCATTGTTGCTGTGGGCCCTGAAACCATGGGCCTGTCTGTAGCAAAAGTACATGTGATACATGCCATCCCGGTGGAAAACCGTCGGCAACGCCTGGCATTCATTGGAATTTAGCCTGTCGGCGATTATATGCCGGCTTTCCCTGTGCCAATTTATTCCGTCCTCGGATGTCGCATGGGCGATCTTGTATATGCGGTCAGGTGGACTTGATTCGTCATATCTGAGCCACTTCGTACCAAATATGTACCACATGTGATAGAGACCCTCATAAAGGGCCACAAATGCATCGCCGACCAGAAAAGGCTCATAAAGTGAGGCCGACAAAACCGGACCAGTTCCGTATTTCTGAAAGGTCAGACCTTCATCGTAGCTGATTGCCAGCCCGATGGAGGCATCAGCTGAAACCGATACTTTCCGGTTCCAGCCCGTAGTGTACGCCAGGACCCTCTCCCCATCCCTTACCACATTAACAGGAAATATCCCATGTTCGTCAAAACAACCCAATCCGCCCAATTCAATGACGGTGTGATTCGAAAGGCCCATGATATTTTTCATGCCTTTGTCGAAATCTACAAAGGCAACATGACTTATATATTTCCCGGAACTATCCTTCTCCCTTGTCGAAAAATACACTCGTAACCAGTTACCCATGACCAATGTTTGCGGTGCCTGCGCAAATTCGAAGCAGTTGTTCGAAAGAGAATGCTCCGTAGGATCAAATATCTTCCCCAGTTTCCGCCACTTCACCTGTTGCTCCCATTTCGATCCAGTTTCGCCAACCCGATCCCGGAACGGCCCATTTCGTTGCCCTGGTACATCATGTACGTTTCACCGTCTACTTCGAACATATGCGGATAACAAACCATTTCCGAATCCCACCCGCTCTCTGAAATGCCGATCCCGGCAACCCCGTCGTCCCTGATCCAGGTCACCATATCAGCGGAGGATGCATATCCGATTCGGTACCCCCCCTCTCTGCTCTTGTAGTTATGGATGTCCCTGTAAGAAAAAAACATATGATAGATTCCGTCACGGAAGGTTACATCGGGACACGCTTGACATTCATGTTCCCCTAATCTGTCTTCAATCAGGTCTCTCCCGAATTTGACCCACGAGATACCGTCATCGGAAGATGCCGTTCGAATCTTGTAAACCGGTTCCGGCCTGCCTTCCGTCCTCAACCATTTTTTCCCTGCCACGTAAAATAAATGCCATTTCCCAGCATACTTCCTGATTCGCGGGCTCCCCAGCAGAAACGGCTCGTCAGGACTGTATGAAAGAACTGGCCCGTCTCCCAGTCGGGTGAATGAATCGCCGTTATCGTGGCTTATTGCTATCCCGATGGCTCCATTGAAAGGGACGGATTCACATCTGGTCCAGCCGGCGTAGTAGACTCGAATTTCATCCTGATCCCGAATCACTGATATCGGATTCGTGCCAAATTCATCGAATGTTCCACATGCCCCCAGCCCCAATGCCGGTTCACGGCAGATGTTCACTATCCTGAGCAGATTATTTCTGTCCAGGTCGATGTATGACAGAAAACTCATATATTGACCATCCGGAGCAGCCGCCGGCCGGGAACAAAAGTAGACTCTGGCATGTTTTTCAGATAGCAGCACCGATGGAGACTGGGCGAACTCCTTCATCCAACTGGCAGATTTCAAATCCCTCGGATCAAATATTTTCCCAAGTTTTTCCCACTTGAACATTAGCCAACCCTTTGCCGGATCAACCGAGCCGTTACGGATTCCGACATGTCTATCGCTCCTCTATCGAAGCAGACACTCGATGCCATCGACATCAAACACCGGAATATCGAATTTTTCCTTCACAGCCCGTCTGTCGAACCAATAGTTATCGATGAAAATTGCTCCGTCCGGATTTATGAAGGCCCATTTTTCCTGATCATCCGCAATATGGATGATCTCCTCGAATAAATTTTCGGAGATACCGCAGTCCCGCAATGTTTCTCTGACGCTTTTCCGGTGTTTGGTCAGCAGGATTACTCGAATGCCGCGGTTCCGGCATTGATAGAGGAAGGCCATCGCGTATTCATGGACCTGCATGCCGACAACCATGGTCTCATCGAAGTCGATATACACCCGGTGATATTGCAGAGATGACCTGTACCGGTTGCGAAGGCATCGATCCATCTGGACGGCATATCGGTTCTGCAATATTTCGAGAGGTTTCCCTTGCGCATTGAGCAGACTCAGCAGCGCAAAGTTCACCCCGACGTGCCGGTATAACCCCATGGTACTCGATTGGCGTGGCGCGAATTCCAATAATTTGAATCTTCCGGCGCGATCCCGCTTTATCTGGAAAAACCAGGCCCCGTCCAGTGAAACAGTATCGTTAATGCGGTGAGCAATACGCCTGATTTCCTCGGTTGCTTCGACAGCGGTAGAGCGGAATGAAATCCCCATCTGAACTCGTTCGCGGGTTCTTGGCCCAACAAAGAGCAGCTTTCCATTAAAGTCTGTGAAGCAATCGACACTGAGCTCTTCGCCTGGAAGGAACTCCGTAATCAGCAGACCGGGATTCTTTTTCAGGTAGAACATCAGATCTTCCTGAGACTCCGCAATGTACGTTCCTTTACCCCCTTGCCCGTCATTTGGCTTCAGGAACAGCGGGAATGGCAAGTCATGATATGGGACAGGATACACCTGGAGACAAAAGTCAAATGGACGAAACCGGTCATAAGTCTGGTTTTTAAATCGCGCGATTCGATTAGTCTCGGAACACGAGGTTAGTACCTTGGCACCTATTTCAGATTGATGCGCTGAAAGAAAATGTGCGACGGTATCGTGTGTTGGATAAATGAACTCGATATGCAGCGAGTTGAGCATGATATTAAAATTGTCCATGAACCGGGGATGATCCACGTAGAACTCACCCTCAACATAGTGATCTTCATCGAACACGTATGATGCATGGTCGTTCTTGCCCGAAGCGCCAAATAATTCGACATGGTGGCTGTATTTCAGGGAATTGAATATCTCCAGCCCTATTTCCGAGCCGGCTGGGAAAATCAATGCCCGGTGCTTTGGATTCATGGCCATTACCCGTCCAACTCCTTTAATTCCGCCAGAATACCGCAGGATAATTCGGGATAATCTATTGCAGTCAGGCATAGCGCACGGATGATCCTGTCATCAAGATTCAGCGATATCATCTGGCTGGTGGATAACGGCTTCAGATAAATGCCCTCAATCCGTTTGATCTCATAGCCTGCCTGCTGAACATTTCTTCGAAGCGACTCTACCGTGTAGTAGCGCTTATGCCCCAGGAGTAAATCATGTTCCGACAACAGCTGCATATCCGGGAGCATTCCTGCCATAAAGCCGAGACGCCGATTCAAGACTTCGGCATTCGGTACGGCAACGAACATCCTGCCGCCCGGAGCCAAAAATTTCCGGAAATGGCGCAGTACAAGCACCGGATCATCGACATGTTCAAGTATGTAGCCAAAGACAATCACGTCAAAACGCTCGGACGTTTCAAACGTTTCAAAATAGGACTCAGCAATCTCGACTTTCGAGTCGGGAAAATGCTGTCGGAAATTTTTTATGACTGCCAGCGATGCATCCACCACGACATGGCGTTTAAAGTACTGTTCAAAAATATTTGTTGCTATGCCGTGTCCAAGCCCCAGTTCAAGCAGGGAAGATGCCCCTTCGGAAAACCGCAAGACCCGTTCCGGATACCACTTCAATTGAATATGATTGTCGTAATCGTAAATACTGAGACCTTCATAGGCCTGAACGTGGTTGTCGAGAGCATTTCTCATAAGTAGCCCGTTAATGAACAAATAGTTAATAAACCGCATCTATATTCGGTAAATCCCCGATAGAGCCAGGGATGGAGCGTTTGCTTAAATCAAATCATAACAGCCGGATAAACCGGCTAAGGTTTCTTCGGCAGAATTCAACATCAAAACATCAATGATCGACAGCCATGGCACAAATTCGTTGCCGAACTGCGGATATGTAAACAGTCTCGGTTTAATAAATTTCAATTCTACACCCCTCTCTCTGAATGCCTCTATTGAATAAAGAGCCATGCCGCCGATGGCATTCACATAGTAACTCGCGCCAAGAGCTTCACACAAAGCCAGCACCCTGTCCTGATTTTTTAGACAGTGGTCGACGTCAATTCCTGATGAGACTATGATCTCGGTGTCAACGAGAAGATGTTTGCAGATGGCAACAATTGAATTGTGCAGGAAGCCGAATAGATTATTGTCATCATATTTCACGATACGTTCGACCAGCGGGAAGATCTGCTCAAAATACTGGGCACGCCGGTATGCGCCCTTGATCTGGTTCAATAGTTTGTCCCTGTTGAAATCCGCAGCCAGTTCCCGTTCGCGGATATCAAGCGAATCCGAATCATTTTTCAAAGGAAGTGAGAATATAGCCTCCTTGCCGTTCAACAAAATGCGGTTCCTGTTAATCCACCCCTTCTTTGTGTATTTAATGTTGTCATAAACCACAAATACATCAACGGACTTGATAAGTTGGAAGTAACCGATATAGGGGAAAAAATATGGTTGCATAATGCCGATTTTCATCGTTTTATATCTGCTATAACCGACACGATTCTTGTTATTGATTCATTTGTCAACCCGGGGTAAATCGGCAGGCAGAGAACCTGATTCGCCACTTTCGTCGCGGAGCGAAGGTTGGAAGCGGTCGCTGATGGCAATCCTCGATACATGGAAAACTCGCTTATCAAAGGGTAGAAATAGCATCGTGGATATATTCCGTGCCGACGAAGTTTCTCATTGAGCTCATCGCGGAGTAATGGATAGCCATTTTCGATCAATATTGGAAAGTACGAATAGTTGTATACCGTATCGTCGAGTAAGGGGTGGCATATGATTCCTGGCATTGAGTCAAGCTGATTCCGATATTGAGTGTCGATTTCCCGCCTTCGGCTAATTGCAGCATCAATATGCTTGAGCTGTAACAGACCAAAAGCGGCCTGCAGTTCATTCATCTTGCCATTGATCCCTGGTGCCACCACCGTCACTTCACCGGCATGACCAAAATTTTTCAGATCATCTATTCTTTTTTTTATTTTTGAATTTGGGCAAACGATTGCGCCACCCTCAAAGGTTGTGAACACTTTGGTCGCATGGAAGCTCAATATGGACAGGTCTCCATGCCTTAAGATGCTCTCGCCTTTATATTTGACGCCAAATGCATGCGCAGCATCATAAATAACCTTCAGACCGTATTTGTCAGCAATATCCTGTATTTTTTCAACGTTGCACGGGTTCCCATACACATGCACAGGCATAATGGCGGTAGTTTGAGGAGTGATTGCAGCTTCAATTTTATCGTGGTCAAGATTGAATGTCTCCGGGTCGATATCCACAAACACCGGCTTTATTCCGTTCCAAAGCAGGGAATGGGCTGTTGCTACAAATGAAAACGGGGTGGTAATTACTTCTCCGGTGATCCGCAACGCCTGAAGCGCGGTAACTAGTGCAAGGGTGCCATTCGCAAACAGTGCGATATGCTCTACACCAAGGTAATCAGCCAGTTTTTCCTCAAGTTCCTGGTGAAACGGTCCACCGTTGGTCAACTGCTTGCTCTCCCAGATTTTCTCAAGATAGGGAACGAAATCTTCCAATGGAGGGAGGTACGGCTGGGTTACGTAGATGTTTTTCATACTGGCTCCCGAAAATGGATACGGATTTACGGTCTTACTCCTTCATCCAACGATTCTACTCGCCATTCAAACGTCGGCCGGACTATCCCTGCCCATTTCCCATACCAATTACCCGCTCTTTCAATATCGTGAACTTCAAATACTAGTACATCCTCTTGGTTGAATAACGAAATCGACGTATCCTGAACAATCATTATTTTTACGCGATAAATACCATCATTCAGAAAATTGCCCGGAATATGACAGGAGCCTTTAATGCTCTGTTCCGTTGTTTTAAAAACTCCGGAGGCCGTATTAAACACACACATCCCTTCAATATTATACAAATGCATACTAAAGTTTAATTGTACGTCAGGTACAAAGCTCCAGAATACAAATTCAAATTTTAGCGGAACGGTAACATCGATTTCCGATCTATTGTTTCGTGACTGTGGGATGAGACGAACGCTTTGCAAACGCACTTTTTCGTTTCCAGGCGCACTGTTTACATCGCTCCAGACCTGCTCAAGATAAGTAACAGCTTCCTTCTGTAGATAATTTGAAACTACAAGACATGATTCCCCATCCTCTACCGACACTCCGGAATTAAGCCAGATTGCCCGGTTGCAAATACTTTTCAAGGCCGTCATGTTATGACTTACAAACAGAATCGTTCGGCCCTCACTTCCCGCATTCTCCATCTTCCCTAAACACTTCTTCTGAAACTGTGCATCCCCGACCGCCAGCACTTCATCGACTATCAGTATTTCCGGTTCCAGGTGCGCTGCTACAGCAAACGCCAAGCGCACATACATCCCTGAAGAATACCGTTTTACCGGTGTATCCAGAAACTTTTCTATCTCGGCAAAATCAACAATCTCATCGAACTTCCGCCGGATCTCTTCACGGTGCATCCCGAGAATAGCTCCGTTAAGAAAGATATTCTCCCGGCCGGTCAGTTCCGGGTGAAAACCGGTGCCTACTTCCAGCAGACTGGCCACCCGCCCCTTAATCCTGATACTTCCCGTCGTTGGTTCTGTGATACGGGAAAGAATCTTCAGCAGTGTTGACTTACCAGCACCGTTACGGCCGATAACACCGATTCGCTCCCCTTGTTTGACTTCAAAAGAGACATCTTTCAAAGCCCAGAAATCTTCTGAGGTAGGGGCAAGGGGCAAGGGGCAGGGGGCAAGGGAACGTCGCATGAAAGGTGCAGCAAGTTTTTTCCCAAAAGAAGAAAAGCTGTTGGCAAGCGCATCACGCAGCGAAGAGTGATCCTCGCGCTGCTGATGTGAAATGGTGTACTTCTTGCTCAGGTTTTCAACTGTGATTACTGTGGACATTAAGAGAGAGCTTCTTCTGTTTCGTTTTCCAGCAGAATGATTTTCTCAATTTGCACTTTCAGGCCTGGAAGTTTCTGTTGAACAATATCCCAAACAACTTCTTCGTTTACGCCGAAGTATTCATGGGAAAGAACATTCCTGAAATCTTTCATCAATCGCCATGGCACATCAGAATACTCGTCTTTTTTTAGAGCGGATAGTCGGCTTGCAGCCTCTCCAATAATCTCCAACTCCCTGATGGTTGCAGATTTTGTTTTTCTATCGCTGGAAAAATCATCTAAACTGTAACCCACAACAAATTCCAAAGCGTCATTTATTGACTCCAGGATATCTTGAGGAAATTGAAGGTCCGTTCGCTCACACATAGACTATTTCTCTCATAATGTAAGGTTTAATGATTGGTTTGAAATTTGACTCTATGCCCAGATCAATTCGCGCATCAAAAGAATCCTCAAGAAAATGAAGTGCACCGAAGTAACTGTCTGCAGTATTTTTGGAAAATTCAATAGCCACGTCAATATCCGAATCCTCCCTGGCCGCCCCACGGACGTAGCTGCCAAACAGTCCGATCTTGGTAACACCAAAACGTTCATACATTTCCTGTTTGTGTTGCCTTAAGAAATCCAGAATTTGTTCTCGGGTCATATCAATAACCTCCATGTTCAAACTATATCACATCAGCCAATATCCGCTCGGTTTTCCGAAAGTACCACAGCCCTGTTACAAGCAGAGACACTGATAGCATCGCTGAGAGGAATATTCCCTGCCAAGACAGCTCTACAGACCCGTTTAACAAGGCCCACCTGAAACCATCTATAACACCCACCATCGGGTTAAGGGCATAGAGCAGACGCCACTTTTCAGGCACAATACTGCTGGTGAAGCCCACTGGAGAAACATATAAACCAAACTGCAGCAAAAACGGTACCACATAGCGGAAATCACGGTATTTAACATTCAAAGCCGCAAACCAGAGCCCAGCTCCAGCCACCGGTAAAAAGGCCAATAGCAGAAAAATGGGCAATGTAACTATCCGCCAGTCCGGCAGATAACCGTACCAGAGCATGATGCCCGCCATAATAACAAGTGAGATAACAAAATCTATCAAACTGACGATAATGCTGCTGACAGGGATGATAATGCGGGGGAAATAGATTTTAGTCAGTAAGTTAGCATTTCCGATTAGAGAACCGGAACTTTCAGAAAGAGCATTCGCACAAAAATTCCAAGGCAACATGGCCGCAAAGACCAACAATGGGTATGGCACTCCTTCAGACGGCAGCTTGGCCAGAACCCCAAAAACCACTGTAAAAGCAATCATGGTGACCAAGGGGCGGATGACGCCCCAGGCCACTCCAATTGTGGTCTGCTTGTAGCGAACCAGAATATCGCGCCACGTCAAGAACCAGAACAGCTCGCGATATCTCCAGACATCACGCCAATAATGAAGCGCTAGACGATTCGGTTCGATTACGAGTTCTGACTGCACAGCATTTTCTTGTGTCATATTCTCTTTCTGAATCTCTTTTAAGAGACGTAAGTGAGAAGCATCAACAATTACAGCTAATCATGGAGTGGCAAAACCTTGTCACATACTACCAGATCATTTGTACTCCGTATTGCGAGAACATCGTGTCAGCCGTTACAAGAGTTAATTTATCAGAAATAGCCTGGCCTATCAGCAGCCTGTCAAAGGGATCTCGATGATGAAACGGCAACGACTCAACTTTTGCAGCGTGGCGAAGTTCAATATTCAACATGAGAAAACTATTTTCAGTAATCTGATCCAATATGAAGCGATCTAACGGCTTTGAGAGAGAAAGCTTGCCAAGACTGGACTTGATAGCCATTTCCCAGCAACTTGCAACACTCAGATAGCAATCATTTTCTGCATCGGAAATTGCCCGGCGTGCAGCTTGTGACAACTCCGGGGCATCATTAATCCACCACAAAAAAGTATGTGTATCCAATAAAAGACGTGGCACTAGACATAATCCTCAAAATCATCAGGAAGCTCATCGAAATCTGAAGCGACACTAAGAATCTGACCTTTCGCTGTGCCAGGTTTGCGAATTCTATTGTTTGGTGTGATCGGAACCAGCCTCAACAATGGCTTATTACCTCTCGCTATAACAACATCTTCACCAAGCATGGCAATTTTTACCAACTCCGAAAAATGAGATTTCGCTTCGGCAATATTAAACTTCTGCATGCGAAAAACCTCCAATCTTACATTCAGATAATATAGTCATATTACATGGTCATTTCTATTGCGTCAAGCAGGTCATATCTGTTCTTTATTGCAAAACATCTTGCTGGTCCGGAATGCATTATCCATAGTAACGACGTGTTTCTGATTTACGAAATCGGACGTAACCGTTTCAAAAAAGGGAAAATCTTCATTGAATAATAAGCTGTAAACGCCAGTGTTGCCCATATAAAGCCAAAATTCGCAGAAATAATCCTCAGAGATTCGGCGAAACAGGGCAGATCACTCACGCCACCGGGGCGTGCATATCCTATGAAATCCGGCGAATGGACAAAATTTGCCCCGCTTTTCTTAAGCCGTTGATTGAAATCAAAATCTGCGTATATCCGATAACGGCAATCGAACGGGGGGACAGGATGGAGCGCCTTGTTTACCAGAAGTGCCTGATGGTGAATTGAGTTGTACAGCTTCAGATGAAAATCCGCTCTGGATAAGAAGACTGACTTTTCGCCCATCCTTACAAAACCATACACCACGTCATTCTTTTTGTAACAGCTCATAGTATCCGGAAGCGATATGATCCTGTCTCCAGCACCCAGAAACAGGATAAAACTGTTATCAACGGCGGCGGACCAACCCCTGTTCATGGCATCATAGATCCCACTATCCTGCTCACTGGCGAAGTATGAAATCTGGTCGGAGTATTTTTTGATTATCTCCGTCGTCCCATCCGTCGAACCTCCGTCAATTACAATGTAATCGATCTCGGTTGCTACCTTTTTCTCAATAACGCTGAGTATGGTTTCTTCAATATGACTTTCGGCATTTTTGACTACTGTGATTACGGATATTTTACCCGCGCTATTCATGAGTGCATGGGGGTGCTACGGTTAAATAGTAAACAGAAAATCATCACCGCCCGATCCCATTTTCCCATACAAAGGCGTAACAGAAGCGACCCGACAATTACCAGCCAGACCGACGGCAACGCATATGGATAAAACCGTCGGGTAAACAAAAGGCGGTTACGGATGTTGAAATAATCACTGGTATAACTCATTTTTGCCGGATTACTGCTTGTACCGATACTGCCACCAAGCTTGTGATACACGATGCTTTGCGGCGCATAACCAAGAGTGAAACGACCTTTGGCCCGGATCGCCCAGTCAGCCTCCTCAAAGTACAGGAAATAGTCTTCACACAACAGACCGACTTCATCAAGGAACTGCCGTGATACTAGCATTGAGGCTCCTTCAACGTAATTCATCCACGCCTCTGCCCGCTTCAGGCTTATTGTTTCAGTTCCCCACTTGCTGAAACGACCATAGTGCCAGGGAAGGCCGATCCAGCGGCAATAATGTCCACCACCCAACGCCTGAATCTTATTACGATCATGATACAATCTAACGGTGGATCCACAAATACCAGCAGACGGTTGCTGCTCCATTCTCGCGACCAGATGGCTCAATGAATCAGGTTCCACCACTGTATCATTGTTCAAAAGCCAGCAATAGCTCGCATCACCCCGATTCAAGGCATAACGCAGCCCCACATTATTGCCTCCTGCAAATCCGAGGTTTTCAGCGTTCCGGATCATAGTCAGCAGCGAATCGGCTTCCAGCTTCCCCCCTGCCTCGGCCTCGGCATAACTTACTTCATGGCAATCCGCCCAATTTCTGATCTCCTGTAAAGAATCGTCGCAGGAGCCATTGTCACAGACAACAATACGGTAATTCGGGTATTCCAGTAACAGCAGACTTTCCAGGCACTCAACGGTATTCTGCCAGCCGTTCCAGTTAACAGTTATTATATAGACCCGACTCACGAATAGATGCTCCAGACAACCATCAGAACCCACAAAAGTCCCACAGCTAAAAGAACCCAATCCTTCAGCAGTGATTCGGTTGGATCCCCGCCTTTCCCTGCGCAGACTCGAAACATATAGCGTAATAACCCAAAGAGACATAAAGGAACGCTATAAATGAGCATCTGCTTGTTCAAGGTGTACATGGCGTAGGTGACCAACACGGCGCCACCAGTCATATACAACGTTCCATCAAGAAAACCGGGCGGATAATTTCCCAGACTTACACGGTGCTCTCCAGCCATGTCTCCCAGAGAGCGCGACTCACTTAAACGTTTCCCGGTACTGAGAAATATCGCCAACAAAAAAACTGTCAGAAACAGCCAGGGTGAGATTGGAATCTGATACAACTCTCCACCAGCCTGAAGACGAATCAGAAAACCGGCAGAAATACAGAAGAGATCAACCACCGGCAACGTTTTCAGATGCAAAGAATATAAAGTGGTAATGACTGCGTAACATATCAACAGCAAAAGAAAACTGGAAGATACGACTCCTGCCAATATCAGCCCGATAATCAGCAGCAAAGAAGATAGAACGCTTGCTCCAGATAAGCTGACAGCACCGGAAGGTATCGGCCGCATACGTTTTTGAGGATGGCGGGTATCACACTTCCGATCCAGCAGGTCATTGAAGATATATCCGGCGCTGGACACCAGGCAAAAAGCGAAAAAAGGTGCAAGCCCCTTGGTGAAAATTCCTGGCAACAGCATCTGACCTGCCAGAAAAGGCGGAAAGAACAGCATCAGATTCTTCAGCCATTGAGAAGGCCGCAATATGGTCAGGTATGCCGTTGTCATTTTTCAGCTTCCAGCCTAATAAAGAATGTTTTGGCAGCAGCTTTATAGTGGGCATATATCGGGGCAGCTTCATAGGCCCTGCGGAAGAAATCAGCCGCCTCGTCCGTTTTTCCTGCGATGAGTGCTATCTGTCCACTCCGGTAGAACCAGAACGGATCGGGTTTCTTCTGACTCAGCAATTCAAGGGTTTCCAACAGATCGTTTGCCAATAAGACTTTCCCCTCTTTTTCAATTGTCTCGAGCCTTTTACTATCTGCTGTATATAATAATTCCAAAAAGTCTATTGGAGCATCCTGCTTTTTCTTGAAAAGTTGAAAAAAATAAGTTCTGGCATCAAAGTATTTACCTCCAGCAATCATTGTTCCCATAATACCTGATTTTATAGGATAGCGCATTGAAACACGTTGATTCAAACGATCTGCAGTGGTAAACGCTTCAGCCGCCCGGTCAATTTCACCCTTTTGCAATAGAAGCCCACCCAGGGAATGATATAGTGAGCCAAATTCAGGTGACTTGGTAACAGCATCCTGAAAAAACGAGAGAGAATCCTTCCAGAGAAGATTACGTTGAAAACTTCCAAAAGCAGCGCCACAAATTAAAAGCACAATAACGGATGGCAGCACAACAGGGTATTTTCGTTGCCAGATCTCGTAGATATTGACTAAACCCAGAGCGAAGAACGCAGTTGGCAGATACAGGTAGCGCTCGGCAAAGGGTGTCCAGGCAACCTGCTTCACAGCGACTAATATGGCTGGCATAATGAAGAGCGCAGACGATAATAAAAGCACCCCCGACAGCCTGTAATGTCTGAACATCCAGAACAGGCCAGGGATGATCAACAGTGCCAAAAAACCGTACATCGGGTGTACATCATTTATGGCGAAGTTAAGCGGAAACGGAAAAATTAACTTCCTGACATAAAAACCAAATGCTGTAAGCGCCTGCCATAAGTCTTTTGCAACCTGCAGATCAGTGCCGGAAATAAACCGGCTTAATCCGCTTGAGCTGCTCCGCAAGACCAGAGCAAAAAACACCAGCACCCCCCCTGGGACCGCCATCATGGAAACCGCTGTTAATCGTTGTCGGTTTGTGGCTGCTCCGGACCAGGCAAGGGCTAGCAAAATAACGACCGCACCAAAAGCCAGTGCTGTCTCCTTGGTCAGAAGAGCGGCTCCAAAAAGCAGCAGGGTAGCTACAATATTCTGCCATCTTGGTTGATCAAGCCAGCGCAGCCATAAATAACTCGAAGACAGCACAAACATGGCAAGCAGAGGGTCGGTTCTCCCGGCAATCCAGGTGACCGCCTCGACATTGACCGGATGCAGAGCAAAGAGGAGCGCAGCCAGAAGAGGAATCAAGCCGGTTTTATTATCTTGCCCGTCAATAATCATGCGTGCCAGAAAATACACCAACAGACTGTTAGCACAATGCAGCAGGATGTTTTCCAGGTGCATGACACTCGATTCCAGCCCCCACAGCCAGTTATCAAGGTAGAAGGATAGCTCAACAAACGGCCTGAAGTAATAGTTGTTGCCGGGAAGCAAAATATCTGAAAGGGGTGGGGAAGCGGAAAATCTAGCGATGATGCCCGGATCATCTACCGGATGTATGCCGCTGAACAGGGCTGGATAATATGTTGCCAGAATAACTGCAACCAGCAATACGGGGACAGACAATGGGTTACGTAGCAGGTTGCTACTGGGCCACGATCTCAAGGAAGAACGCCTCCATATCTTTACGGCGCGGTTCAATCTTTTCTATTGCCTGTTGATTACTGGCCGACTGCTGGATGAACGACTGCAAGTCCGCTTTGTTAACAAATATTTCTTCGTTTCTACCATCTGGGGATGTTACAAACACGGTATAACCTTCCACACCACGCTGCAGTATATTCGACACACTGTCCACCACCAGCAACTGACCCTTGTTGATAACTCCCACACGATCGCAGACCTTTTCTACATCATCAGTAATATGAGTGCTAAAGAACACACACTTGCCCCGTTTCTTCAGATCGAGGATAATATCTTTAACAAGCGCTCGGCCGATCGGATCCAAGCCACTCATTGGTTCATCAAGAATATAAACATCAGGATCGTGAATCAGAGTCTGAGCCAATCCAACCCTCTGCACCATTCCTTTGCTGTATCCACGCATCTGGCGATTTCGAGAATCCCACAACTCCAGCAGCTTAAGCATCTCCTCCGTGCGTTGTGCCAGTAATTCACTAGGCATCTCAAAAATTCTGCCTACAAAGCGAAGATATTCCTCCGCTGAAAGATAGTCATAAAATGCCGGATTCTCAGGCAGATATCCAACAGTTTTTCTGGCATCTGCAGCTGAGATTGCCTTGCCCATTATGGCTGCATTGCCTGATGATGGCTTTATCAAACCCATCAGGCATTTGATGGCAGTACTCTTACCGGCACCGTTCGGACCGAGAAAGCCAAACACCTCTCCCTGCCCAATTGAAAGAGAAATCCCCTTCAGAGCCACAACTTCAACACTCTTTTTACCCTTAAAAGTTTTACCCAGCCCGGTAATCTCAATTGCCAACATTCTTTTTCTCTCCCTTTGTTACTGCAAAGGCGTACTTACTAGTCGTTGCAACCGTGCCGCCTGTCTCCAGATAGAACCTGCCTCCGTAAGGATCCACCGGAGAGGGATTCAGCATACCTGCCTGCACCAACTGTTCTACTGAGACCGGCATTGTTCCCAGTATATTTTTGTAATTGTCACGAGCCAGTTCAATGCGTCGCACCTCGCGGAACGCCTGCAGTCGTATCTGGTATCCTCTCTTAATAACGGGATTCCTTTCCCTCTTTTCCATTGCGGTCAGGTAGGCAATTGCATGGTCGGTCTGACCTGACTCCTGCATATAACGGCCGGCAAGGTTTATGTGCAGCGCATAGCCACTCAACTCTCCGGTTTTTTTGTAGTATTTCATCGCATTTTTGTAATCCTTCAGGAAGTAAGCATAATTGAACCCAGCAAAGTAAGGAAGCTGCCAGTCCCAATCTCGATACTTCATTCCGTAATCCAGCAAGTCATTAGCGACCTTTATCTGTCCGGCATCCCATGTTAGAAATCCTTGGGCAAGATAGTAGGCATCCATATTGTAGGGGTCAAGCTGAACCGCCTGATGTAACAGACGCGACATCCCCTGTAGGTCAATCAGTTGAGGCGCACTCAAACCTTGCTGTGACAAACCAACCATTTTACCATAATACATCATCACCTTGAACACTAGCGATGCGCCAGTAAACTCTTTCTGATCAACGCTCAAAGGCTTCAGCCATTTGACGCTGGGAATATAACCAAGCTTTTCCACTATAGGCTTGTTACGCATATACGAGGTAAAAGGCCCAATCATAAGGCTATACGAGATGAGGCCTATCAACAGGAGCATCAGAGGGACACGCTTACTCACTTCATTTCCCTCCGGTTGAACAGGAGAGTTGCTCCACCCAACAAGGTGGCGGTATAGGCAACAAAGTAGACGACTGTGATTCCCAATCCGGCCAAGTTTGGAGCAATGCTGTAAATAGCATTCATTTTCAGATCAAACCCCGCCAGATTGGGCAACAGGTAATACACAATTGAAGCAACAGACTTTGAAAATGGAGAAATCGCTTGGGTAGCAACTGGTGAATTAACATATTCATACACCTGCTGTGTGACACCACTGGCAAGAAAAACACAGACAGTACAAAATATCGGCAGGAAGAACGAGGTACTGACAGTTGACAGCAGCAACGCTACACCTACCAACAGGATATACATGAGAGTCTCAAACACGATTGCTAAAACCAGCCAACCCCAGACAATCTGGCGGTCGGAAGGGTAGATTGAGGAGGCTAACTTGATAGCAAGGCAGGCAACCGCCCCCAAAACCGTAGAGGTCAAAATAAGAAACAGCGCTAAACCAAAGAATCGGCCCAAAATATATGAACTGCGTGTTATCGGCAAACTGAGGATGCTAAAGCTGTAGCGTCGCTCCAGATCCTTCCAGAGCGAAGTAGCACCCAAAAAAACTGAAAGCAGCAATAGTATGAAAGAAATAAGGGAAAGTGAAAGGGTGATGGAAAGCTCTGTAACCTGACGCATAGACAGGGAGGCGACTGAAGGTATAAAGAGAAACAGGACGACGAGTGCTATAATCCCCTGAAACACACGATCTCTGAAAATACCTTTCAAGGTAACTCGGATAATATTAAGCATATCTGCAACCTCTCCAAAAACTGTTTGTGTTTGACAAACCGGGATGCAAATCATCCGGTTAACCGGCAAGGATAAAGGTGAAATGATTAAGGAGATACTTTCAGTTTGACCTATATCAACAACAGTCAAAAGAAACATGCTGCCTTATGACATTAAAAAACGGGATGCCGAAACATCCCGTTGTGTATCTTAGCAAGTTTGATGCAAAAATCAGTATGCAGTCCAACCGCCTCCCACGAATTTCTGTGGCGTAAGGTTAGCACCAAGGCACCCTTGTGCAGCAGTAACAGTGGATAGATCACCAGCTACTGATTGTTTCCAGTAGATTTGTGTAGCATCATCCGATGTACCGAACACCTTGTTACCGGTTTGGTGCTTTGAGCAAAGCGCGTAGTGAGTAGTGGAGTAAGTTGGGCTTCCGTTGACCTTTGAAGAAAATTTGACAAGCGGGCTTGGTGCGTTGGAGGCTGATGCTGAATCAACACCACCATAAAGGGCAAAACCATCTGCTGAAAAAGCACCACTTGCCAAATCACCAGCCGAACCGGCAGCTGCAAAAGCATTAACTGCGCAGGCAAGCAACAATAATGATAATAAAATTATTTTTTTCATATAATCCTCCTAGTTAGTGTGTGTAAAAACTACGACGTTATTTTTGATAAATGACAGCCGGATAAGCCTGAAAGTCAGCGTTGTAAGCCTCCATGCCAGTCTTCCAGTTCTTAAGGTCGGAGTTAGCAGCACTGTTGTAGGCCTTCTCGCGGTAGGCCGAGAACTGCGGGACGGCGATGGCTGCCAGGATACCGATGATCGCAACAACGATCAGCAGCTCGATCAGGGTGAAGCCTTTGTTGCTTCTGAGCTTGTTCAACATAATGTTTCTCCTTTCATGGTTTGTGCTCTGCAGAGAGAGCTTTGTAATTTATGATACCCAGGTTTGATGCAAAAACAAGACCATCTGTTAAAAAAACATTAAAATTGTTGGTATTGCTGACTGGCTGGGGCTGGACAGAAGCATAAATAAAGTTAAAAAAACAACTTTACGGCACCATTTTGTGACATTTTTTGTCAATATTGGACTAAAGCAAAATCAACCAGTGCCTCAAGCGAATCAGTAAGTAGCGATGCCTCGCAAAGTTTTTCCGGCGGATAGCTGTTTAATACAGCAATAACCTGTAAACCGGCCTGCCTGGCGGAGATAATCCCGGCCGGGGTATCCTCTATCGCTACCGTGAAGTTTTTGGGGAATGATTGGCCATGTTGTTGGCAGAGTCTGTCAAAGGCAAGCTGATAACATTCCGGATCAGGCTTGCTTTTGGTAACATCATCTGCAGTTACGATAGTTTTAAAACATTCCTGCAGACCCAATATTGACAGAATCGGATCAATATCAGACCTTAAGGCTCCACTGCTGATGGCAAGCGGAACCCCCTCTGTATGAAGGCGGCGAATCAGATCAACCACTCCCGGATAGGCGGTCACTCCATCTCTGATTACCTCCTGAAAGATATCGGCCTTCCATGCTATCAGAGAATGCAGCTCTTCCAGATTCAATTCTCTACCACCGGCCGCAAACGCTTCCAGAAAAGCATCTCGGTCATCAAATCCCATATAGGAATCAGTGTATTCCTGCCAGCTGAAACCTAAACCAAGCGGCTCCAGCAGACGCTGAAACGATCTGTAGTGTAGCGGCTCAGTATCAACAATCACACCGTCAAAATCAAAAATCACCGCCTCAGCCTTTATTCCATTCGGGAAAAGTATCATGCATTCCATCCTGCATATATAGAAGTTTAGCAAACTGATAGCACTTCTTCGACGCTCATGACAACAAAAAAGCCCTCCGAAAGAGGGCTTGAGGAGTGTAAAAAGATTACGTCAACGCCTTGGAAGCGGCGAGGCAATTGCCGCCGCCACATCAATTGCTCTGCTGGCATTGCCGATCCCATCGGTACCGGCGGCAATTTTCAGTCTGATGCGGGTATTTACCCGTGCCAGATTGACCCCGTTGTCGGCAACAAGTTCAGCAAGCATCTCTTCATTGGCAATAATGTGATAGGCTATGCTCTCGGTCTTCTGAACAAGCATTTCAAGGGTCTCGCTTAATGACGTGACTACCAGAGACAGTGCCGCAATGTTTTCTACCACCAGCTCCTCGGCACTCTTTTCCTTGTGCGGTTTAGCGGGAACAGCCTTTGCCTTTACAGCTTTTTTCGACACCACCAATTTGGCTTGTTTTGTTTTTGCGGATGAAGCTGCAGGGTTCTTTTTCGCAGTTGCCATGGGTAATCTCCTTTGGTTCTTAGTCACCTGACTTCGGTGTAGCGTCTTGGCCCGCTTAAGGTTCAAGGCTAGCACCGTTTAAGCAGCTGTCAAGCGGGAGAACAATAAAAAATGTGGAGCCGGGAAAAGTGTCCGGATTGTACCCCGAAGATTCAACCCATATCTCCCCTCCATGGATTTCAGCTATGCCCTTGGCTATGGAAAGTCCCAAGCCGGCACCGCGTGAATTAAATGCCACCTTGCCGGAGCTGTGCTCTTCAATATTTCCGGCCTCAAAAAATTTTTCAAAAATTCTGACCTGATCTTCCTGATCAATCCCGATACCGCTGTCTTTTACAGAAATCTCAATCGCTTCCTGAGTACAGCTGGGTAGACTGAGAGAATTATCTCCGCTCCAGCCTCCGATTTTTTCATTGCTCAAAATACTTCTGCGGGCTGTCGAAACGGTAATCGTACCACTGTCAGGCGTAAATTTGATTGCGTTGCCGATTACATTCGTAAGCATCTGAGTCAATCTGGCCTGATCACCGGTCAACATCGGAAGGGCTGGATCAAGAACCGTTATGATTTCCTGGTTCCTGTGTGCCACAAAAAATTTCAGTTCACGTATGGTTGACTCTACTAGTGAGTTCATATCCACTCTGATGCGCTTAAGCCCGATCTTTTGCTGATCAATCATTGAAACGTCTATCATGTCCTTGACGATCCCGTCGAGCCTTATGGCGGCGTTTGAAATATTGGCTATCATTTCGCGAACCGGCTCAGACAGTTGCTCTTTCCCATCAGACTGCAGCAATTCGGAATAGCCGAGAATAATTGTCAGTGGAGTTTTAAGTTCATGTGAAGCAAGCCCCAGAAAAGAATCCTTCATCCTGTTCAGCCGCGCAAGTCCCGCGGCACTCTGCTCAAGATTTGAAAGGATTTCCCTCTCGCGGGTTACATCTCTGATAATAAGCTGCAGCAGGGTTTTCCCCTCGATTTCAATCTGACTGGTGTCAAATTTGCCGACCCTTTTCTGTCCCTGGCTTTCAAAAGCAACCTCTTCACTGAACATACGGCCTTTATAGGCCTCGTTTACGGACTTCAGGATTTGTGAGATTTTTTCAGCCTCTATCGACAGCAGTACGTTTGATATATGCTGTCCCGAAAGCTCCTCATGAGCAAGTCCAAGAAGCTCGGATGCTCTTCTGTTTGAAATAATTATATGCTCCGTTTCATCCAGAATTATGATCGCATCTCCGGATTCTTCCAGAATTCTTCTGAACAGCTCTTCTGACTTCTCCAACTCAAGACTTAAAGATTCAAGCTGCTGATAGGAACTCTGTAAATGTTTGTGCGTGCTGGTAAGCTCATCGTAGTTTTTGCGTAATTCCTGGTCCCTTGCCTCCAGCGCAGATGCCATATCATTGATATTTGAAGCCAGTTTATCAAACTCAAGCACCGGCAGCGGCTTGATCAATGAGCTGTATTCCCCTCGTGCAATCAGGGTTACACCGGCTAAAAGCTTGGAAATGGGAGCTACTATGCTTCTCTTTGCGAACAGAACGACGAGGGCAAATGAGATACTGAAAAACACCAGGAAGACAATCACGGATCTCACAATGATATTCTCTATCTTCCTGTCAACGGAATCCTGCGGGAACCCTACGTGTATGTAGGCTACTGTATTCAGGTCGAAGGATCGGACCAGGGTTCTGGATTCATAAAACACCCCGTCATCAGAGTCTATGCGTGCTAAAATTGAATCATGATCAGAGGAGAGTTTTCTGACGGGGCGATCTTTCGAGAACAGTACGTCAGAAATTTTTTTTTCGTTTGAGAACAGAACCTTGCCGGTCGGGTCTGTTATTATGCAATACTTCATATCAGGATCGGGCTCTATGACTTCACGGCATTTTTCTTCCAGCCCGTTTACATCCGTTATAGCAATTCCAAGTGCCAATACCTTCTCGACCGAGTTTTTCAGAGACATGCCGAGACTCTGGGAACGAAGCTGAATCTCCCTTGTGTAATCTTTACGCACGACCACAATCTCCATGGCCGTGCTTGCCAGCATGGTCATGGAAAGAGTTACAAAGGAAAACAGAATAATCCGTTTTTCGAGTGATTGTTTCATGTGGCCCTGATTGTTTCTGTATGCTTTTACCAAGACAGCGCCATTTTATCATACAATTTCCAAAGAAAAATCAATTTACTGAATTTGCCGGGTTATGCCACTGCGTATAAGTTTTTTTTCAAAATATAGTTGACGATTCATTTTTATGTTCTATTATTCTGGAAATACGCTACGTGAGAGGGTGCGGTATTTCCAACCACGCGAGATAAATCACTTTAGGAGGCAGCACATGGCATTACGGGTAGCAATCAACGGCTTCGGCAGGATCGGCAGAATGGTGTTACGGGCGGCAAGCAAGGACAAAAACATTGATTTTGTAGCGATTAACGATCTCACGGATGCCGCTACTCTGGCTCACCTGTTCAAGTACGACTCTGTGCACGGAATCTTCCCTGGCAAGGTGGAGCATACAGCTGACAGCCTCATTGTCAACGGCAAATCCATCAAAATATATGCGGTTCGGAACCCGGCGGAACTTCCCTGGAAGAAGGACAAGATCGACGTAGTTCTTGAGTCTACCGGTATTTTTACTTCCAAGGAGAAGGCAAGCATGCACATCCAGGCCGGTGCCAAAAAAGTGGTTATTTCAGCACCTGCCACCGATGAGGACATCACCATCGTAATGGGCGTCAACGACAAGCTGTACGACCCCAAAAAGCACAACATTATCTCCAATGCATCCTGTACTACCAACTGCCTGGCACCGGTAGCCAAGGTTCTCCATGAAACGTTCGGAATTGAGAAGGGCCTGGTCACCACGGTTCACTCATATACAAACGATCAGAATATTCTGGACCTGCCTCACAAGGACCTGCGCCGCGCTCGAGCCGGGGCCATGTCAATGATTCCGACTACCACCGGTGCAGCTAAAGCTGTTTCACTGGTTCTGCCGGAGCTTAAGGGAAAACTGGACGGCATGGCCATCCGCGTTCCTACCCCCAACGTGTCGGTTGTGGACCTGGTTGTGACTCTCAAGAAAAAGGCTGACGTTGAGAAGGTCAATGCTGCTCTTAAGAAAGCATCCAAAGGCTCCCTTAAGGGTATCCTGGGATTTGAAGAGGCCCCTCTTGTTTCAATTGATTACAATGGCAATCCTCTCTCATCAATAGTTGATGCCGCCTGCACAAAGGTCATCGGCGAAAACATGGTTAAGGTTCTCTCCTGGTACGACAATGAGTGCGGTTTCTCCAACCGGGTAGTCGACCTCTTCCATCTGATCGCTTCAAAAAAATAATTTCAAATGTGCCGGCGCCAAGAGGGGGAACTTGATTCCCCCTCTTTTTTTTCCTCAGCAGCAGTTTATATTTCAAACAAGGAGTCTTGCCATGCCGATTCGCTACATTGATGAACTCAAGGATCTTAAGGGGAAGAAAGTTTTCATACGGGTGGACTTTAATGTGCCACAGGATGAAAAGGGCAATATTACAGAGGACACCAGGATTACCGGTGCGGTCCCCACGATCAGATATGCTCTTGAACAAGGGGCCAAAGTTGTTCTGGCTTCGCATCTGGGACGTCCGAAGGGTGAAAAGAAGCCCAAATACAGCATGTCTCCTGCTACCAAAAGACTCTCTGAACTGCTAGGCAAAAAAGTCAAGCAAGCCCCGGACTGCTTTGGCCCTGAAGTTGATGCACTGGTTAATGCGCTGAAACCGGGCGAAGCGGTTATGCTCGAGAACGTGAGGTTTTACCCCGGTGAAGAAAAGAACGATGCGGATTTCGCTGCTAAGCTTGCCAACGGCTGTGAAATATACATCAACGATGCTTTTGCCGTCTCGCACCGCGCCCACGCCTCGGTAGAAGCCATAACCAGAAACATACCTGTCATAGCTGCCGGATTTCTGATGAAAAATGAAATGACCTTTTTTGAGAAGGCCATGCAGAATCCGGTGCGCCCGCTGGTGGCCATTCTGGGCGGAGCCAAGGTATCTGGAAAACTGGAAGTGCTGGAGACCCTCCTCAACAAGGTTGATAAAGTTGTAATCGGCGGCGGGATGGCATTCACGTTTTTGAAAGCAATGGGCTACAGTGTCGGCAAATCATTGGTAGAAGACGAATTGATTCCGACCGCTCGTAAAATAATGGATAAAGCCCGCAAGAAAGGAGTCATGTTCTATCTGCCAGTGGATTGTGTGGTCGCTAATGCCTTTGCTGAAAACGCCACGAATTTTATTACAACTGCTCAGGAGATTCCTGAAGGATGGATGGCTCTGGATATTGGCCCGGCCTCTACAACCCTCTTTGCTGAAACCCTGCGGGACGCCAAGACGGTTATATGGAACGGACCTATGGGGGTATTCGAAATGGATGCGTTTTCGCGCGGCACTTATGCGGTAGCGGAGGCGGTGGCCAATTGTTTTGCCACGACCATAATTGGTGGTGGCGATATTGATTCTGCAGTTCGCAAGGCCGGAGTCGAGAACCGAGTCAGTTACATTTCTACCGGAGGTGGCGCCTTTCTGGAACTTCTGGAAGGAAAAACACTGCCGGGCGTGAAAGCACTGGACGTTAAAGTAAAAAAATAGGGGGAATCATGCGAGTACCTGTCATTGCCGGAAACTGGAAGTTGTTCAAGACAATTGGGGAGGCGACCGCCATGGTCGGCGAACTCAAAACGCTTGTGAAAAACACAGAAGATGTTGAAATCGTAGTTGCACCTGTATTCACAGCTCTTAGCCGTGTATCCGATGCGATATCCGGCTCCAACATAAAACTGGCGGCCCAGAATTGCTTCTGGGAGGAGGAAGGTGCCTTTACTGGCGAAGTTGCCCCAAAACTGCTTAAAGATGCCGGCTGCAGCCACGTTATCATTGGGCATTCAGAGCGCAGGCAGTATTTCGGCGAAACAGATGCTACCGTCAACAGGAAAACCAAAAAAGCCATTGCAGCAGGCTTAACCGCCATTGTCTGCGTAGGTGAAACCCTGGCGGAGCGGGAATCAGACAAAACTTTTTCGGTTATTGAAACTCAGATTACATCCGGACTGGAAGGGTTTGCGCCGGAAGTTGTTGCCAAGTTGATCATAGCATACGAACCGGTGTGGGCAATAGGAACCGGCAAGACAGCAAGCGATGAGCAGGCACAGGAAGTCCATGCATTCATCCGCAATCTGCTGTCTCGGCTGTTCGGCAATTCAACGGCAGAAGCCGTTCGCATACTTTACGGCGGCAGTGTTAAGCCTGACAATGTCAAAGGCCTGATGTCGCAGGCCGACATCGATGGCGCCTTGGTTGGCGGGGCAAGTCTTAAGGCGGACTCTTTCGCGGCAATCGTAAACTTCAAGGCATAACTGCGGCGTTTCTCAGATCATATCTACAATTTGAACTTTACAGCTGTTAGATTGTCATGTTATATAAATTCTCTTAAAAATATTATCAGGGGAAAAAGTATGACGATAGCACTAACCGCCTTGCATGTTGCAGTAAGTGTATTTTTGATAGGTGTTGTTCTGCTGCAGTCCGGTAAAGGCGCCGAAATGGGTGCCTCCTTCGGCAGCAGCGGCAGCCAGTCGGTATTCGGGGCAGGCGGAGGAACATCTTTTTTAAGCAAGATGACAACCGGGGCGGCAGCTATATTCATGCTGACTTCGCTGACCTTGGCCTATGTTTCCGGAACACCCTCTTCATCGTCGATAATGTCCGGTGCTGGCAAGGTTGCACCTGCTCAGACAACCCAGCCAACCGCTCCAGCAGGTCAGGTTCCAGCAACTCCTGTTCAAGGACAACCGGCGGCACCGCTACAGCAAAAACCTGCGAGCACACCGGCCCCGGCGCAAAAATAATTTGATAATAAGCACACCATGTGCTAGATAGGAAGCCTATGCCGAAGTGGTGGAACTGGTAGACACACCATCTTGAGGGGGTGGCGGGCAACAGCCCATGCGAGTTCGAGTCTCGCCTTCGGCACCATTCAAATTATTCTTTCATAATATTAAATAGTTAAGCACAACTACACAGGCGTCACACAAATTGCTACACAAAAGGCAAGCTTGTTGACGCCGTTTTTTTACCTGCAAACAGAGTCCATAGCAATTTAACTGTCTGACACAATTAAGGCATGGGAAAATTCATGGCTGAAACAAAGATAATAGACCGTTCATTCATGGTTTCTCGTAAACGCGGGAATGGAACAATAAGATACGAAGTGTGGCAAGACAAAGGAACCGTAACAAGATACAATCTGGCCTACATAAATCACCTGATTTTCAGCGGCGACAATGGACGAGTGCTTGGCTATGACAACAGACACGGGCACCATCGCCATTTTAAAGGAACTGTAGAAACAATTGACACTACAAGCTTTGAAGAGATTGAACAGCGCTTTGAGCGGGAATGGACTATGGTGCTGGAGGAATATTATGCGAAACGTAACAGTTAGCACAGGTACAACAGAAGAGTTTTTTGCACGCACACGGAAAACTGCAAAGCAGATTGATTGCAAAGAAATTCCAAAACCAGAGTTCACTCTTACTTTTGAAGATCCAAGTGATATGTTTGCCGTCATGACTCCGGCGCGACTGGAACTGTTTCGTGCCGCCAAATCCGATCCATCTTCGATAACTGCTATTGCTCATCGCCTGCATCGCGATAGAAGCGCTGTCAAAAAAGATGTCGATATTCTTGTAGCTGCTGGTCTTTTGAATATTGAAGAAGTACCTCTTCCGGGTCATGGCCGTCAGAAATATGTGCATGCGGCGGCGGACCGTATTCAGTTGCAGGCTGTGGTGGCTTGAAGCTGGTACCGGCTGTTAGAGACTGTAGTAATTT
>CAZUGI010000003.1:0-61907 GCA_964619855.1 uncultured Geobacter sp.
TTGAAGATCGTCTGGGCCTCGAACATGCCGTAGAAGTCGCCCACACCGGCGTGGTCACGGCCGATGATCATGTGCGAGCAGCCGTAGTTCTGCCGGAAGGTGGAATGCAGCAGGGCTTCGCGCGGGCCGGCGTAGCGCATGTCGAGCGGGTAGCCGCCTTGGACCACGTTCTTCTCGACGAAGTAGTACTTCACGAGGGCGTCGATGCACTTGACGCGCACGTCGGCGGGGATGTCGCCCGGCTTCAGGTTGCCGACCAGGGAGTGGATGAAGACGCCGTCCATGACCTCGACCGCGATCTTGCAGAGGTACTCATGCGATCGGTGCATGGGGTTGCGTAGCTGCAGGGCCGCGATCCGCTTCCACCCGCGCTCCTCGAAGATCTTGCGGGACTCGGCCGGCCGCATGTAGACCCCGGCGTATTTCTTCGGGAACTCGCCTTCGCTCAGCACCTTCACCGGTCCGGCGAGGTTGACGTCCTTCTGGTTCATGACCATCTGGACGCCCGGGTGGTCCTTCTCGGCGATCTTCCAGAAATCCTCGACCGTCTTGGACCCCTCGCCCATGAAGGTTTTTTCGCACTCGTAGCGCTTCTCGGCCACGCCCATGTCGTACTTCTCGGTAACCTTCATGGTGGCCATGATTTCTTTGGTCTCGGGGTCGAACAGAGCGATCTCTTCCCCGACCTTGATCTTGGCCGCGTCGTCCTTGGAGGCGGAAAGGGTGACCGGGATCGGCCAGAAGGTGCCGTCCGCCATCAGGAAATTGTCGCAGACGCCCTTCCAGTCGGCCTTGGTCATGAAACCGGTCAGCGGGCTGAAGCCGCCGATGCCCATCATGATCAGGTCGCCGTTCTCGCGCGCGGAAACCGGGATCTGTTTCAGGCCGGCCGCTTTCTTTTTCTCGGCCTCCAGTGCGGCGCCTTCCAGCAGGCAGCAGGTCAGACCTTTTCCTCCATGGGGGGGAATCAACTGTGACATACGATCCTCTCTCCTTTCCTCTATTTTTTTTAATGGTATCGCCCGAGAGGGCACGGTTGGTGGCACGGGAAGAAGTTGTTTTCTATGCGGGAACGCACTCTTTGTCAAGCGCAATCACCGGGCCGGCATTGACTTCCACGCGGCGTGGGCCTAATTTCGATGATGAATTTGAAAACGTCTCCTATCTGCAACAAGGTCGGGCCCATTATATGCGGCCGAGAGGTACGCTCATGAAATACCCCCGCAACACCATGCTCCGCATGTTCCTGGCGGCGGTCTTGGCTCTCGCCGGCTGCAGTTCGAGCTACGTAGCCAAGCCGATGCCGTTCAAGTCCCCGTCCGCCTACCCGAATGCCACCGAGGCGGCCGGCGCCCTGGTCGCCGCGCAGGCCTTCGCGGCGCCCGCGGCAGCCCAGGAGGCCTTCGGCTTCGACGTCCGTGCGGCCGGCATGCTGCCGGTCCAGGTCATCTTCGACAACGCGGGCCCCCACCCGATCGAGATCAACGTGGGGCAGACTTTCCTCGAGGACGAATCCGGCAACATCTGGCCGATCCTGGATCGGGAGACCGCCTATGAACGGGCGACCAAGTACACCCAGACCAAGGAGGTGTTCAAGGAGGGCGCGTACCACGCCTTCCTGGGCGCCGCAGCCGGAGCGATCATCGGCGCCGCGGTGGGGATCGTGACCGGCGAAAACGTGGCCGTGACCGCGGGCAAGGGCGCCGCGGTCGGCGGAGCCGCCGGGGCATCGCTGGGCGGGGCCAAGGGGTACGTTTCGGACGACGCCCGTCGAACGGTGACCAACGACCTCAAGCGCAAGACGCTGGAAAACAAGCCGGTCGCCCCGCGCAGCCTTTCGTTCGGTTTTCTGTTCTTCCCGGGCGAAGCGCCGTCGGCCAGGGAACTGCGCCTGCAGGTGAAGGAGACCGACACCGGCGAGGTGTACCTGCTGAAACTGGCACTCTGACAGACCGTTGAAAACCGGCGTCTCGGGCCGTGACCCCGCGCAGCACGGCTAATGCAAAGGCTCGCATGCTGACCCCGTGCGGGCAGCGCTTTCCAGGGCGCCGCGTGCCCGCGTCGACGGCTCGAGCCGTGGTCGAGGACACCCGTCATGCCAGTCGCTTGAGCGAGCGCCAAAAAACAGGGGGCCATCCGCAGCGGATGGCCCCCCTGTACTGAAAATGGCGGAGAGACCGGGATTCGAACCCGGGATACCACTTTCGCAGTATACTCGCTTAGCAGGCGAGCGCCTTCGACCTACTCGGCCATCTCTCCGTGTCTGTTTCTATCGGGCAGGGCACTTTCCGTAAATTCGACTGGAAAGTCATTTCTGGTTAACTTGCCATATTCTGCTACGCTACAGGTCATAAAACGACGGGGCAGGATACCTACCATGCAGCGTGAAAAAAATCAAGTTCAAAGAAATTGCAAGCTTGTCCTGCAATTTGTTCTCAAACTTCTGGTTACCTTACTGCTGCTTCCAGCGGTCTTCAAGCTTGGTCTTATTAAGCGCATTTTCACACTCAACTTCACTGATGATCCGCTCTGCCTCTTCTGGGCTGAGTCCTACACTCGGGCGCACTCCCATCCAGTGAGAGTTCACTTCGTTTGGGGTATCCAGCGGATATGGAATCGGCGGGCCAGGCTTGAACTTGTCATTTAAAAAGAGAGCCGCCTCATACTGACCATCCTTCTGCACAAGAAAAACCTCGGCAAAAAAACCGCTCTGCAACCGTTTGACGACAACTGACTTGATTATCTTCATCCCCCGCGGGACATCGATTAATTCAGCCATAAAACGACTCTCCTATATAATAGCTTGGATTATTTACCCTTTTTCAAATCTACGAGGATCAGTTTAGCCACGGCCTTGAGCGTTTCAAAGACACCTTCGCCGGTGGTGGCGCAGGCTTCATACTCAGGCACATTAGTCGGATTCAATTCTTTACGTAGCTCCTCAACCGTCATGGCACCGGGCAGGTCCCGTTTGTTATACTGGACGACATATGGCAGTTTATCCAGATCATACCCCTGCTCCTTCAGATTGATCCTCAGGTTTTCAAGAGACTCTATGTTGGCATCGATCCGTTCTTCCTGTGAATCGGCTACGAATACAACCCCATCAACTCCTTTAAGAATAAGTTTGCGCGAGGCATCGTAAAAGACCTGTCCAGGAACGGTATACAGGTGAAAACGGGTTTTGAAACCACGGATTTCACCTAGCGAAAGCGGGAGGAAGTCAAAAAACAGCGTCCGCTCGGTTTCTGTCGCCAGGCTGATCATCTTCCCTTTGGCATCTGGAGCGGTCTTTTGATATACGAACTGGAGATTGGTCGTCTTGCCGCACAATCCCGGACCGTAGTATACAATTTTGCAGTTTATTTCGCGAGAGGCATAGTTGATGAAGGACATCTTTGGCTTACCTCGTAATCATTTAGCTGAAAAGGTTATCAATATCATCATCGGTGATCTCCGCAAACGGGAAGTCAGAAGAACCGCGCTTTTCCTTCTCTTCTGATTTCTTCATAAGCTTTTCGAAGATCATGGCAAGCTCTTCCGAAGACTTTTTGACCCGCAGACGGACCAGTCCGAGTGAAGAACGACTGTCAAAAAGAACAACCAGAATTACCCTACCGGCAACGATGGATATGTGAAGGTTATCTTTCTCCCCTTCGTGAAAGAGAATAGAAAACTCTTTCTCACCGATCAGTTTCGCAAGGCCGCCGGTTGCAGCAATATTGCCCGCCGTCAGCGACGCGAGCGACGTTGTATCAAAACGCTCGGTTTCTCCAACACCGGAGATAAGCTGGCCGTTCTTGTCTACAAGGAAAATGACCTTGGAGTTGGCTTCCTTGAGCAGACGCCCGATGACATCGTTTATCTCCTGAAACTCTTCCTCATACATGACCAGCTGCGGATTGGACATACTTCTCTCCCTGCCCGTCGGCAATATAACATCACAACAGCATTCTGAATTGTAAGTATCGTGCCTTATAGCAAAACTGTCTGCTGGTTTCAAGCTTAATCATCTTTTATTCTCACATGCCAAATCGAAGTCTGGCGCTACCATGACCTGTTTGCTTTACAAGGCTAGCTGTGCTAACTTGCGGCCTGCGTATTCAATAATCTTGGCAAGGCAGGCACCATGGAAATCAGTTTTTCACGTTCAAACAAGAAGATAGACGAGATTCTCACCCTCTTGATTGAAGAGTCAGGAGGTGTTCATAATCCGGAAATTATACGTGAAATGCTGCTTTCCACGCTGAAAATCGGGCAGGAAATTGATTATCCGGCTGATTTGAAACTGATAAACCGCACCCTGCGTGAAATGCGTTACACTGCCAAGGTTTTCGGCCCCTACCGGCATAGGAAGAAGGTCACCATATTCGGTTCAGCACGTACCGAACATCACGAAGAAATGTACCAGACCTGTGTCAGATTCAGCCGGATCCTGGCAGAAAACGGGTACATGGTCATCACCGGTGGCGGTCCCGGCATCATGCAGGCCGGCAATGAGGGGGCCGGCAGCGAAAACTCCTTTGCGGTCAACATTCGCCTGCCATTCGAGCAGAAGCCCAATCCGGTCATGTACCGTAACCCCCGCCTGGTAACATACAAATATTTTTTCAACCGCAAGGTGGCCTTCGTAAAGGAGGCCGATGCCATTGTCGTCTTTCCGGGCGGATTCGGGACTCTGGATGAAGCAATGGAGGTGTTCACGCTGGTACAGACCGGCAAGACATCCCCGAAACCGCTCATTCTGATGGACGACAAGGATGGTTACTGGGAACAGTTTTTTGATTTTGTGAAAGAGAGCCTGTTGGTTAAGGGCTTCATTTCCGGTGAGGATTTTTCGCTTTTTGCCATCACCAGAAGCGAACATGAGGCACTGGAAGTTATCAACACCTTTTATCGCACCTATCACTCACTCCGCTTTATTGAAAACAGACTGGTCATCCGCCTCAACAAAAATATTTCCGAGAGCCAGATTGCAATCCTGACGGATGAGTTTCCTGAACTGACCCGTGAAGGTGACAGGATCAGATGCTGCGAAGCTTTTCCAGAAGAGGCTGATGAACCGGACCTTGCCGGTCTGCCGCGTATAACGATGCTCTTTGACCATCATCATTACGGCTTGCTGATTGCCTTCATTAACCGCATCAATACCTTTTAGGCCTTTAAAACAGGACTGGCTCGTTGACAACATCTTGAGCTTGAAGGTATATAGTTTGTCCATTACAGATTATCCCGGAATGTTATGCAGGACTTCAAGCACATATCAAGAAAAAAACGCTCTAAGCTCTTCGGCTTTTTCGGCAATGATAGCAGCAACAGACGACTGAAACCAGCCAATGAAGCTTCAAGGCCACGTTTTTCCATGCCTGTAGGAAAACGCCGCCAACAGCTTAAATTCATTCTGATATTTATGGCGACTGTCCTGGCTTTGACACCGGCTTGCGTGATTGCACTGCGTCAGTCGCAAACGCTACTGCCAAAACTGTCGATCTGGATAAAATCCCGTACTGATGCCACTCCTAAACCGGCCGAGGCCGCCAAACCCCCGGTACCGGTCAGCCACTTTGAAATTGCCAGCAACCTTATCGCAAACGCCGAAATTGCAGGAGATCAACTTTCTGCGTTGACTGCAAACGGCACACGAATTAACTACACGCTCTTGGGGAACCTACAGAAAAGGGTGCACGGCTATCTGGCTCAGCACCAGGTGCCATACGGAGTTTTTGTGGCCATAGAACCGGCATCAGGCCGCATTCTAGGTATGACATCCTACTCATCAGTAGACCCGAACTGGAACAGAGATTCATATTACGGGCTTTATCCCATGGCATCGCTCTTCAAAATTGTAACCGCTTCAGCAGCTCTGGAATCCAGGAAAATCACTCCTGATACGGTTGTGGAGTTCCGAGGCAGAGCCTATTCGGAGAACCCGCGGTACTGGTATGCGAGTCCGAAGGGCAAAAACAGTCGCACTGATGTCACATATGCAATGGGCAAGTCAATTAACCCGGTTTATGGTCGTCTGGCTTGTGAAGTTGCCGGCAAAACATCCATCATGGCTTGCGTGGACCGCTTTGGATTCAACCAGAAAATATTCCCGGGAACTCCGGCAAAAGTCAGTCAGGCCGCAGAGCCAGTCAGTGATCATGGCCTGATGCTTATGGGTGCGGGGCTGGATCATGAAGTCAAGATATCGCCCCTGCATGCAGCAGTGATAATGTCCGCCATTGCCAATAACGGCAAAATGATGGCGCCGGTGTTGACAAAAAATACTGTTAGCGATAAAGGGGTCGAGGAAAACACGTTTGCCCCGCAAGAGTTACGGCAGTTGGTTACAGCCGAAACGGCAGCTTCCTTGAAGCAGATGCTTTCGAGCACCGTCCTGACCGGAACATCCCGTAAAGCCTTCCATGACAGGCGAGGTCGACCGCTTATCGATGTGCCGATCGCTGCAAAAACCGGCTCAATTAACGGTACCGATCCAAAAGGCCACTATTCCTGGTTTGCAGCTTTTGCTCCGATAGACAACCCGCGCATAGCTCTGGTTGCATTAGTCATAAATCCTGACAAATGGAAAATCAAGGCGTCTCAGGTTGGAGAGCAGGCTCTGGAGGAGTTTTTCAGAAAGTAAGAGGATTTCACACTGAGAGATCGGCTGAATATGTCCTGATAAGCAGTTCACCATCCAGCATTTCACCATAGGTGAATTGCTCCATCCAATCTCCAAGGGACAAAATGGTGAAGCCTGTGTCGCATGATTGTTCACATAACGCCAGATGGAAGTGTCCGGTCACCATACCACTGCACCCCATCAGCCTGACGCTGGAGGCAAATTCGCGGATTATGGAGGAGTAGTCCCATCGGGCTGAAGCAACGTGGTATTTGGATTGGCTGGAATGCTGAAGCCTCTCCTTGATAAAAACGGCAAGAGAGGGCGGGAAAACTCTTACGGCTGCCGCAGTTACAGGATTATGCAATAGCAGGCGCAGCAAACGGTAACTTGTATCTGCGCTGTTGATCTGGTCACCATGGCAAAGATATAGTCGCCTCCCCTGAATTTCCTGTATGATCGGAACGGGGTGAATCTCGGCCTTGAGACGTTTTGCGAAAATGTCTCCCAGATGGAAATCGTGGTTGCCTTCAAAACAGACCAACCGGCATCCGGAATCTACCAAACGTTCTAGTGCGTCCAGCACTTGGTCATACTGACGAAAGGGGTGCGATGGGAAGCCGACCCAGAAGTCAAACAGGTCGCCCATGATAAAAAGGGAGTCAGCTTTACCTTCCAGTTCACTCAGGAAACGGACCAGCATCTTGAAATTGCAGTCAGCCGGATCCTTCAAATGGGCATCGGCCAGAAATATTGTTCGCATGCGGGAATTGTGCTGACAAAGAGAAATGTTGTCAACAACTGAATAGGGGTTACTAATGGGTTTTGTACACAATGTTGAGATTTCCTGGGACGAATTGCTGAATGCATTCACCAACGGCCATGGAGATCATGTTTATTTTCTGGACAAGATAACCGGCGAGATTTTCTTCGTGTCAGCAGCATTGGAGGATGAGGATTTCTGGCGCCAGATCGAGACAAATCAGGATCGTTTTCTCGAAATCCCACACTTTGACCTCCGGATTGAGTCTCAAATCATGTCTAACTTTATCAGCGCTGTAAAAGACAGTGACCTGAAAAATCTCCTGAAGGGCTTCCATGCCGGTCGAAAACCTTACGGTAAACTTGAAGACATCCTCGAGTTTTTCCCAGATGAACAGCTGAAACTTGCCGAATTAAAAGATGATTTTTTGAGCAGGCGCATGAAAAACTGGCTGGAGGAGCATAATCTTTTTACGGTGGAAACAATGTCCAAAACCATGTCACACCCCTGAGGAGGGCACGATGCCGCACACTCATCATGCTCACTCTCCCCGTAACGATTACGGAAGACTGATTGCGACTATTTTACTTTTCTGCCTCATGGCCGCAGCCGGATATGCACTTCAACACACTATTTCGTGCTTTCTGCTCTCATGGGTAATCGCCTATCTTCTTGATCCAATCCTGTTAACGGCAGAGAAACGAGGATTGAAACGGACGTATGGGCTGGCACTACTTTATGTAGTTCTCGGTTTTTTGACCATCTTCTCTGTGGCAATTCTGGTACCGGCTGCCACGATCAACTGGAATGCATTCGTCAGCGACCTTCCGCTCTACATTCAGAAGATCAAACAGATTTCACTGGAGTGGAAAAACAGAATGCCTGATCGCTACGGCTCTGATGAAATTCAGTGGCTGATCGATAAGGCCATCGGCAATGTCGATACGGCTGCAGAGAAAACAGGTACCTGGGTATATGGTT
Source organism: uncultured Geobacter sp. (assembly GCA_964619855.1). GTDB lineage: Bacteria > Desulfobacterota > Desulfuromonadia > Geobacterales > Pseudopelobacteraceae > JACRCG01. Next base: position 8,355 of record CAZUGI010000003.1, read on the forward strand.
TTGGAACCCGGATTTTCTTCAATCTCTTCAACATTGTCCTCTCGCCGATCCTTGTCTTTTTCATGCTCTATTATAAACAGGTCGTTATCGATACCATCACCTCGTGGCTCCCGGAAGGTCGCCGTGAACTGATCCTTGGAATTGGAAAAGAAGTAAACCGTAGCATTGGCGGTTATCTGCGAGGCCAGGTGATGGTTTCCGTCATCGTGGCAGTTATGGTTACGATAGCACTCTTCGCATTTAACGTTCCACATCCCATATTTTGCGGAATCTTTGCCGGTGCAGCCTCGATTCTCCCCTTCATAGGCGTGTTCATAGCCACTCTTCCGGCACTTTTCTTCGCCTGGTTCAAATTCCAGACTTTTGCCGCCATGGGCCAGGTTGGCCTTGCTTTTGCCGTTATCTACTTTGTTGAAGGCTATATAATCAAGCCGATTGTGTTCAAGGGGGCCATGAATCTCAACCCGCTGGTAACAATAATCATGGTAATGGCACTTGGCGAAACTCTTGGATTCTGGGGGATTCTGCTGGCACTTCCAATCGCATCCGCAATTAAAATAACATGGGGGCATTTTGTAAATGGTGACTTCAAACAGCACTGATCTGACCTCTGAGCTTAGCTTTGCTGTACGGGGTCTGCACTGCTCCTCCTGCGTCAATACTCTTGAAAAGAAACTGCTTTATAACCCTGCCGTAACAACCGCTATTGTAAACCTGGCCTCTGAAACCTGCTTTGTTCGCTTTGATCCTCAGCAACTTGACCCCGCCGAAATATTCTCAATCGTTCATGCTGCCGGCTATACGCCGGTGGAACTGCGCGGCGCGGAAGCTGATAATTCTGATGACCTCAGATCCCAGCGCAACTGGTTCATTTTTTCTTTACTGGCTTCGCTGCCAATAATGTTCTCCATGAGTATGCATTCAAACCGGGCTGTTATGCAGCTCAGTTTGCTTCTGGCCACTGTTGTACAGTTTTCGGCCGGACTGGTCTTTTATCGTGGGGCCTGGAGCGCTCTAAAAAACCGCAGTGCCAACATGGACGTGTTGGTCGCTCTGGGCACTTCGGCAGCCTACTTTTACTCACTTCTGGCCTATTTCGGGCTACTCGGACCACATCGCGAGGTTTTCTTCGAAACATCAGCAATGCTGATTGCCTTCATCCGGTCAGGCAAATACCTGGAAGCCAGGGCGCGCGGTAAAGCAGGCGAGGCCCTAAAGAGCCTGCTACATCTAAAGGCCGACAAAGCAAGGCTTGTGACGCCTGAGGGGGAGCAGGACGTACCGGCTTCAGTGGTGCGCGTTGGCGACACAGTTCTTGTAAGAGCGGGTGAAACTATTCCTGTCGATGGCGAAGTCGTTGATGGTGGCGGGTTTGTTGATGAAAGCATGATAACCGGTGAATCGCTTCCGGTTGCAAAAAAACCTGGCGATACAGTTACCGGTGCCACTATCAGCAAAAACGGGGTCATCCGGATACGCGCCACCCGCATCGGGGAAGCCACTCTCCTGGCACAGATTATCAGAATGGTTCGTGATGCCCAGGGAGATAAAGCCCCGATTCAGCGCTTTGCTGATGCGGTTTCGGCCTGGTTTGTACCGCTGGTTATCGTTCTGTCTACCGCAACCTTCATGGTCTGGTATTTTGTAATGTCGAGCGACTTTTTGTCAGCTTTCCGTTTTGCGATCGCCGTCGTCGTAATCGCCTGCCCCTGTGCGATGGGGCTGGCCACCCCGACCGCCATCATGGTTGGCAGCGGTATTGCCCTCAGGCGCGGCATCCTGATCAAGAAGGGTTCCGCCCTGGAGAATATTTCCCGCATACAGGTTCTGTTTCTGGATAAAACCGGTACCCTGACCAAAGGGACACCGGAGATGACCGATCTGGTACCGGTGGCACGCAACGTTGATCCTTCTAAATTGCTGGAGTGTCTGGCTACAGCCGAAGCACACTCCAGTCATCCGTTGGCCCAGGCGGCTCTCGCTGCCGCACTGGAATCAGGAATCCGTCCCGGTGAGGCCTCTGATTTTGAGGAACGCGGCGGATTCGGCATTACATGCAGCTTTGGTGGATTCAGACTGGCGGTTGGAAACGAGCGTCTCATGGATGAAATGGGGATTTCGCTGGTTCCCCTGGCTGCCAAAGTTGATGAGCTGAGAAAAGCGGGCAAATCGCTGGTCTATGTGGCTGCCGGAAATGCACTTGTTGGAGTAGCCGCCTTCGCTGACACTCTCAAACCGGGATCGGTTGCCTCAGTTGCAGCAATAAAGCGAATGGGAATCAGGACCTGCATGATCACCGGTGACAACGCCGAAGTGGCTGAAATTGTTGCGAAGCAGGTTGGTGTAGACACGTTCGAGGCTGGAGTTTTGCCCGGACGCAAGCAATCGGTCATCAGGGAGTTTCAGGGTCGCGGATTTACAACCGGCATGGTGGGTGACGGCATTAATGATGCTCCGGCTCTGGCCCAGACTGAAATCGGCATTGCCATCGGCGGTGGTACCGACGTCGCCAAGGAAACCGGCGACATCGTCCTTATGAAGGATGACCTGATGGACGTGGTACGGGCTATTAGAATCGGTCGCGCAACACTGTCCAAAATCAAGCAGAATCTGTTCTGGGCACTGTTCTACAATATACTCGGCATTCCGGTTGCCGCCGGTCTGTTCTCCGGATTCGGCATCACACTAAAACCGGAATTTGCCGGACTGGCAATGGCCTTCTCATCAGTCTCGGTGGTCTTTAATTCTATCTTGCTGAAACGTATTGAAAAAAATCTTTGATCATCAGGGGGGTAACAAATGAAAGTTACTGGATTTAGCGGAAGTCCACGCAAGGGCGGCAACACCTCACAGCTTATCGGCCATGTTTTTTCAGCACTGGAAAAAGAGGGAATCGAAACCGAACTCGTTCAGGTCGGTGGAGAATTGTTGCATGGCTGCATCGCATGCTATCAGTGTTTTTCACGGCTGGACAGGCGCTGTGCAGTTACAGATGATATTGCAAACAACTGCATTGAAAAAATGCTGGAGTCTGACGGCATTATCATAGGATCACCAACATATTTTGCTTCACTGACTCCCGAGACCAAGGCTCTGATAGACCGTGGCGGAATGGTTTCGCGTGCCAACGGCGACATGCTGAAGCGCAAAGCCGGTGCCGCTGTCGTGGCAGCGCGTCGCGCGGGAGCCATTAACGTTTTTGACTCCATCAACCACTTTTTCACCATCAGCCAGATGATCATCCCTGGATCAAACTATTGGAACGTGGGGCTTGGCAGAAACATCGGGGATATAAACCAGGACGAAGAGGGAGTTAAGACCATGCAACTGCTGGGAGAGAACATGGCCTGGCTGCTGAAAAAAACGGTTTCCTGATGCTTTAATTGGTAGGGTCAATCTTTTTCATCCAGCTCTATCGATTCCGGAATTGTACAACTTTCACCACTATCTGCAGCCCCGGAACCAAGATGATCAAGTAATTCAATGAATTGCATCAGAAGTCGATATGTTATTCCCCACAGTACCGGCTTATCTTCACGGGGAAGCCTGATCGCAGACACTTCAAAATTTCTGTCATCAAAAGCAACTTCAGCAGAGATGTGTCGAGTCTTGTCGCGCAAATCGGAAAACCTGATCCAGAACACATCGCTGACTTCATCACTCAACGATGGGAGGCAGTCAGCTTTATCCATTCCAAAGACACAGCATGAAACACGCACCGGCAGATTGGTCCCGACAATATCGGAAAGACGTCCAAGATAGCTGCCTCCCTCAAGGTCAATTCCGATTTCCTCCATCGTCTCTCTGCGGGCTGTCTGGCATACTAATTCACCCTCTTCCAGTTTACCGCCCGGAAAGGCAATATGACCTGACCATGGATCGCGCACATCTGATGCGCGCTGAATGAACAGTATCTCCAACCCTTCGACCGCATGGCACAGGATCATTGCAACCGAAGCACGAGTACGCCCGCCTGAATCCGGCAAAGGCTCGTTGTCACGCATCTCAAGCAGTTTTGATATATGCTGAAAAACCTGGCCTTGCACGTCAGTTCTGGAGTTCATCAGTTGAATAATTCCTGCCTATGGATTGCCTTCATCCTTACCCCATCGCCCGTTTCCGTCAAGAAAAAATTGTTACTGAACATACAGCATAAATCGGCATAGCTTTTGCTGGTTCCCTACAAAATTATTCCACTGTTCATGATCCTAAAACTTGGGGCATTCTGTCTTGCGGGTTATATTCACGTTTATACGCTTCTTTATCCGCCCGCATTTTCTTCAGCTTTGACTCTGGAATCCTCCGCCTTTTCGAGATTTTTTTTGAGCTGTTCAGCCCTTAGACTGAGTGTGTTAAATTTACTGCGGTGTTAGCCTATTCAAGGTGGTATGACCCGAAAATGTATATCAGCAAAACAATTACCTTGCTTTATCTTATCATAGCGCTCTGTTGCCTGCCCTGCCCTTCATCAGCGGACGACATCGGCTTTTCATGGCCGGCAACCTGTGTTCCTGGTTTGGACTGCGTAGGGAAGCACTTTCGTATAGGATATCCCGACGTTGCCGGGGTCGGACTGTCGTTTGCCTGCAGCAAGCCAGGATATACCGGGCATCAGGGGACCGATATAGTCGTTTCATCGATTGAACAGGGAGTGCAGGCTCTGGCAGCTGCCGACGGAGTTGTCCGCTGGATAAAAGACGGCCTGTATGACCTTTGTCCGAGCGATACTGAACTTGAGTGTGATGAGCAGCAAAAGAGCGAACTGCCGCAGAGTGAGCGCAAGGGCGCTACGCTTGGCTTCAATGCCGGTAATTTTGTTATGATTGAACACAAGCTCAACGGGTCACGATACCTTACCTTGTACGCACATCTTCGCAAGGGATCACTTAAAGTTACATCCGGACAAAGGGTCGCGCGTGGCGAACTGCTGGCCGAAGTGGGAAGCTCCGGCAACTCTCAGGTTCCACACCTTCATTTTGGGGTCTACAAGGAAGAAGGTACCATGTACCGCCCGGTCGATCCCTGGAAGGGCGCCTGCAATGCCAGTAGCGATGGTTTATGGGCCGCCACCCCTCCCTATCGGACAGAAGGGCTTCAGCTGGCTCATCCTGGCAGCAATTCAACAACCAATTCCGAAATGTACCTTCAAACTATCCAGCGTAGCAGGCCCAAAAACAGAATTTACTGATGTGCGCATCAACGATATTCTCCTCCGGTCAAATATCACTGCCAGAATCCTTCTCTCATGCCTGAAATACCACAAGTCTCGATTCTTCTGCCGGCTCACAACGAGGAGCGCTATCTACAGGCGGCGCTGAACTCCCTTCAAAGCCAGACCCTGACTGATTGGGAACTGGTGGCGGTAGATGACGGCTCAGATGATGCAACACCACGTATTCTCAAAACGGTAGCTGACAGCGACCGCCGGATTAAAGTTGTCAGATGTGAGCGAAAGGGATTGGTAGCAGCGCTCAATACGGGGCTGGAACAGTGTCAAGCCCCGCTGGTGGCACGTATGGACGGTGACGACATCTGCCATCCCAGACGGCTTGAACTTCAGGTCGCTTTCCTTCGTGATCACCCGGACACTGATCTGGTAGCCTGTAATTTTCAGCACTTTCCCCGTCACAGCCTGAAGCAGGGCATGATTTCATACGAAGCCTGGCAGAATGCCCTCGCAGACCACGAACTGATCATGCGTGACCTGTTCGTTGAATCACCTTTTGTTCATCCGAGCATCATGGCCCGCCGCGCTGTTCTGGAACAACTCGGTGGGTATCAGGACCGCAGCTGGCCTGAGGATTATGATCTCTGGCTCCGAATGGCGTTGGCCGGCATCCGCTTCGCAAAGCTGCCGGAGAAGCTTTTTTTCTGGCGCGATCATCCTGAGCGTGCTACCCGGACTATGGATGAATATACTTCCAGTGCCTTCCGCTGCTGCAAGTTACATCACCTGCGTCACGGCTTCCTCAAAGACATACAGGAAGTCGTTATTGCCGGAGCTGGAGTTGAGGCGCGTGCCTGGCAACGACTGTTGGCAGATGAAAATATCCGGGTATCGCACTGGCTGGATGTTGATCCCCGCAAGATCGGCCGAATTCTGCACGGCGCACCGGTAACCCTGCCGGAAGACCTGAAACTGGCAGGAAGGAAGATGATTGTAGCCATAGGCGTGCCTGGAGCAAGAGAGCAGTTCAGGGAAGTATCAAAAAACCTGGGGTGGTGTGAAGGCATCGATTTTGTCTGCGTGGCATGATAGAAAGATTGATAAAAACAGAAAGGTTTTAAGATGATACCAAACAAGGAAGACCTTACCCTTTCAATAGATGAAGCTGAATGGGGTATGCTGCGTGCCCATCTGGAGAGAGGTGGCATTATTCTGGTGGACGACAGGCTTGATCTGGCTGATACCGCCCTTAGAGTCGCTTCTGACGATGTAGAGGCCATTACGCTCTGGGTTGAAAACGGCATGATTGGCAAGCCCTCCGAGTCCAAGATCCGCACCTGGGATGAAGACAAACAGAAAAAATTTGCCATGCTGATAGTAAGCCCCTACGTCCTGATCCAGGAGAAAATGCCGACTTTTCACTGAACATATATTCATGCAGTCCACAGGAAATCATTTACTGCTGCTTCTACCGGCCGGATTTTGTTCTTTTTGAAAACAACTCCCATCTGGTATAGTTGCCCCCATGATTCCTCAGTCCTTCTTCCATCTTGCAATGTACACGATTATTACCACAGCTCTCATGGGGCTGCTGTTGCTGGCAGCCTGGTGGCTGGGTGTCAAACGCACCTCCACGGCCAAACAGATGGCTTACGAATCAGGGGTTGTCCCCAGCGGATCGGCCCGCCTGGCCTGGCCGGTACCATTTTATCTGGTGGCAATATTCTTCATTGTTTTTGACGTTGAAGCGGCTTTTATTTTTACCTGGGCAGTAGCATGGGATCTTCTGGGAGTTTCCGGACTGGTTCAGATTACGGTCTTCATTGTGATCCTGTTCGCCGGACTGGTCTGGTTGTGGCTGAAGGGCGGCCTGAACTGGGGGCCCTCACGGGAGAGAAACGCAGATTTTTTGCAATCTCTGCGTAACTCTCCGGAATAGCTTGTGCGACGTAACGATGTTACGTCTCCTCGCCATTTCTCGACAGCCTTGATATTGCAAAAACTTTGCATTTCAGAGGTATCTTGATTTTGTACGAAAAACCCGACAATGTCATCCTCACCCGCCTGGACGACCTGATCAACTGGGGACGCTCCAACTCGCTCTGGCCCATGTTCTTCGGTCTTTCCTGCTGTTTCGTCGAGATGATGACCTCTTTTACCTCCCGCTACGACGTCTCACGCTTCGGAGCCGAGGTGCTGCGCGGTACTCCGCGCGAGGCTGACCTGATGGTCATCGCCGGCACCCCCTTTGTGAAAATGGCCCCTTCTATTCTGCATCTCTACGAACAAATGGCTGAACCGCGCTGGGTGATGGCAATGGGCAGCTGCGCCAACTCGGGCGGCATGTATGACGTTTACAGCGTGGTACAGGGAGTTAACCAGATTCTGCCGGTGGATGTGTATGTTCCCGGCTGTCCGCCGCGACCCGAGGCCTTTCTGCAGGGACTTATGCTGCTGCAGGAGAAGATCAGGAGCGGGGAGCGGCCGGCTAGACCGGTGCTGCACATGCAGGGGGGCTTGCAGGGTACGACCGTGCCGGTGCTGGTGCCGGGGGAAACCAAATCGTCCGACACCCGGGGACCCGGCATGGAGGGAATCGCCATCAGAGGGGCCGCCGCCGGACACCCAATGCAATTCCAGCCACGCTCTGATGGGGTATGGCGTCCACCGGCATCCCGGAACGCATATCCTGATTTTGGATTGCCGGGTGAAATACTGCAGTTGTTCGGCGAGCAGGTCACCATCGATACCGCAGCTACAGACATGCTGACCCTGAAGGTTCAGCCAGAATTTGTTCCAGTACTTATGCAACACCTAAAAAGCCGCCCAGGCTCATCTTTCAAGCGTCTGGAAGACATAGTAGCAGTAGACGATTCCTGCAGACTGGAACGGAGCAGCTACAAGGATTTCACTCTCAACTACCACCTGCTCTCCTTTGACCAGCCCGGTTATGTCCGCATCAAAACCGAGCTGAGCAACGATGCACCCGAACTGCCGACTGTTACTTCTCTTTTCCCCGGCGCAAACTGGTACGAGCGTGAAGTATTCGATATGTACGGTATCCGCTTCAGCGGTCACCCCACCCTGCGCCGGATCCTGATGCCGCATGACTGGGAGGGGCATCCCCTCCGGAAAAGCCATCCTTTCCGTGCTACCGAGATGAAACCGTACACAATCGAGGATGCCCGCCGGCACGCTCCCCTCCCCGCCTCCGATTTTTTCGAACGCATCGAAGAAGGCGAGATGATCCTCAACCTTGGGCCGCAACATCCCGGCACACATGGCATCATCCGCTGCATACTCAAGCTTGACGGTGAAGAGATCCGCGACATCGATTTCGACATCGGCTTTCATCATCGCGGGGCCGAAAAAATTGCCGAGCGCCAGCACTGGAACCAGTTTATCCCCTACACCGACCGCATTGATTATTTGGCCGGCGTGCAGAATAATCTGGCCTATGTCAATTCGGTTGAGCGGTTATGCGGCATCACGGTGCCAGAGCGGGCAATGTATATCCGGGTCATGCTGTCTGAACTGTTTCGCATCGCCAGCCACCTGGTCTGGCTGGGAACTTTCACCGCCGACATCGGCGCCATGACACCAGTTTTCTACACCTTTACCGACCGGGAGAAAATATTTGATATTGTCGAGATGATTACCGGCGGAAGAATGCATCCGGCCTGGTTCCGCATCGGCGGGGTAGCCGAAGACCTGCCGGACGGCTGGCAGGAGCCGGTCAAGGCCCGGTTGGAATGGATGCCTCCGCGCCTGAAGGAATATGAGCTGCTGATCAACGGCAACCCGATCTTCCGAGCGCGTTTGCAAGGTGTCGGAGCGATCTCGAAGCAGGATGCGATGGAGTGGGGGCTTTCAGGGCCCAATCTTAGAGCCTGCGGGATGGAGTGGGACCTGCGGCGCAAGATGCCGTACAGCGGTTATGAGCGGTTCGATTTCGAAATCCCGACCGCTGAAGGGGGAGACTGCTGGGCACGCTACCAGGTGCGGATGCTTGAGACCCGCCAGTCGCTGCGAATCGTGGAGCAGGCCATGCGGGAGATGCCGGATGGACGCTGGATAACCGACGACTACCGCTATGTTCTACCGCAAAAAGCGGATACCCTCAAGGATATCGAGTCGTTGATCCACCACTTCGTCAACAGCACCCGTGGCATGTCCCCCCCGAGAGGAGAAAACTATTCCGCCATAGAGGCCCCCAAGGGAGAAAACGGTTATTTCGCCGTATCAGACGGCCTCTCAATCCCGTACCGCCTGCGGATCAAAACACCCAGCTTCCCCCATATCCAGGCCCTGCCGGTCATGAGCCGCGGCTGGCTGGTGGCCGATTTTCTGGCAATACTCGGCTCGATTGATTTTGTTCTGGCAGATCTGGACCGGTGATACTGAGAGGATGTAAAACTCTCAAACTCCAGTGACAGGATGCACTTACTGCTCCTGACTCTTTTCAAAAATCTCCGCAAAATCGTCTTTTATCGCACGGAACGCCGCAAGAATCTTCGGATCAAAATGCTCCGGCATGGTACGGCCATCACCGTTGAGGATAATGTCACAGGCCTTGGCATGGTCAAAAGGCGGCTTGTAGACCCGGCTGTTGCGCAGGGCGTCATACTGGTCAACCAGCATGACAATCCTCCCCTCCAGAGGAGACTCCTCCCCCTTGAGCCCGTTGGGATAGCCGGTACCATCCCAGCGCTCGTGATGAGTCGCGGCAATGACAGCGCCCATTTTGAGCATGCTGTGCGGCGAGCCCTGCAAAATCCTCTCGCCAATGACCGTATGCTGCTTGATGGCCGTGAACTCTTCTTCGGTCAGGGAACCCGGTTTTAACAGTATCGAATCCGGTATGCCTATTTTCCCGACATCGTGCATGGCGCTGGCCACCGATATGTCGTCAACGAAAACATCATCCATATGCAGATATTCAGCAAGCTGCTTGGCATACATCCCGATTCTGGAGATGTGCAGGCCGGTATCCTCATCCCGCAATTCAGCAGCAGCAGTGAGCCGTTCGATAATTTCGCGACTCATGTTGGTGATCTCGCCCAAGGCGGAATTAAGCTCGGCAGTCCGTTTTTCGACGGTGCGCTCCAGCTCTATCTTGTAGTTTTTCTCTATCTGGGTCAGTCGCTTGAAATTAACCCCTTTCTCCACGGCATGGATCAGGTAGGGGGGACGATAGGGCTTGATTATAAAATCAAAAGCACCTTTCTGTATGGCCTTTACTGCAACATCCAGATCGGCGTAGGCGGTCATAAGTACGACCGGTGTCTCACGATCAAGAAAGCGGATTTTTTCAAGCAGCTCCAGACCGTCCATGATCGGCATGTTGATGTCTGTTAAAACAAGGTCAACCGGCTCCATAATGAACTGTTTGATGGCATCCTTTCCGCTCGAAAAAGAACTGACATCGAAACCATATTCGGTTAAGAGGGTCGCCACGCTTTCCAGTACGAAGCGATCGTCGTCCACAACAAAAATCTTCCCTGAAATATCAGTGCCCATCGTCCAGCACCTCCCTGATTTTCATGAGCAACTCCTTGGGGGTAAAAGGCTTTGCCAGGTAATTCATACTCTGATCAAGTCCCCCCTGGCTTATAACTACATCTCTGGCAAAACCACTGCAGAAAAGCATCCGCGCGGCAGGATCAATTTCCAGTACTGCATCATAAACCTCGCGGCCGTTCAACTTCGGCATGATTACATCCAAAATAATAAGGTTTATGCGATCCCGGTTTTCCTTGAAAATTTCCAGGGCCTGTTGGCCGTCTACGGCCTCCAGAACAAAATAGCCAAATTCTTCCAAGATTTCTTTGGCGATGGCACGCGCAGTATCATTGTCTTCCGCCAGCAGGATAACATCGCCCCCTTGTCCCTGTTCTGCCAGGCCACCATCACCGGATCTCTTTTTTTCCGCCGACGCTGACTCGGACAGTAGCGGCAGATACACATGGAAGGCGGTGCCGATTCCAATCGTGCTGTGGCAGGTAATGTAACCGCTATGCTTTTTGATAATGCCATACACGATCGAAAGCCCCAGACCGGTTCCCTTACCGAGCTCCTTAGTCGTATAAAACGGCTCGAAAATGTGTTTGACAACTTCGGGGTCCATGCCCTCACCATTGTCGGTGAAAGTCAGAAGGGCGTAGTCTCCTGGCAGGCCGAATCCACGCGCCAGAACGAACTCTGAATCTATGCTGACCGTTTCAGCCTTGATAACAATGGAGCCCCCTTTAGGCAGGGCATCACGGGCGTTGGTGGCCAGGTTCATAAGGACCTGCTCAATCTGGACACTGTCCGCCATAACCGGCAGTGCTTCTTTGGAGAGAATTATGTCGAGGTTGATATCTTCGCTTATGAGTCGCAGCAACAGCTGATGAACTCGATTAAGGATCTCGTTAAGGTCCACAACCACCGGATTGGTGGCCTGCTTGCGGCTGAAGGCCAACAACCCCTGAGTCAGGCTGGCGCCTCTTTCGGCAGTCGCAGTGATCTGCTCGGCGCTCTTTTTAAGGGGGCTGTCACCAGGGAGCTTAAGCTGCATGATACTTGAGTAGCCGATGATGGCGGTCAGAATATTATTAAAATCATGCGCAATGCCTCCGGCCAACTGACCAATGGCCTCCATTTTTTGTGAATGGCGCAGTTGGCTCTCCAACTGTTTGCGCTCGGTAATGTCTTCCTTAATGGCAATAAAGTGGGTTATGCAATAACTGTTATCGCGAATGGGTGAAATATGAGCCTGTTCCCAGTAAAGATCGCCATCCTTTTTACGGTTGTGAAACTCGCCGCGCCACTCACCACCGGACAGAATAGTCTCCCAGAGCTGCCGGTACTCCTCGGCACTCGTCTCACCGGTCTTGAGTATTCTGGGATTTTGGCCGATAGCCTCTTCCGGACTGTAGCCGGTCAATTCGGTAAAGTGCGGATTGACGTATTCTATGGTACCGGCCATATCCGTAATTACAATTGACACCGGGCTCTGTTCAACAGCCACTGACAGCTTGCGCAGATTGGCCTCAGCCTTGATTCTCTCGGTCAGTTCCCGCTTGGATTCGTCATTGAGGCGGGCGTTTTCAAGGGCCAAAGATGCCAGTTCGCCGAACTGGACCAGAAGTTCCAGCTGCTCATCACTCAGCAGAACGCCTTCATCCAGAAAAGCCACCCCGAGGACCCCGACGACATCATGTCCGGATTTAAGCGGAACACCTGCCATGGCTTTCAGCACATCCCGGTCCGGATCGGGAAGACGTCCTTCCCATCTGCTGTAGTCTTCGATATGGAACAGCTTGCCGGTGTTCCAGATACGTCCGGCAATGCCCTGACCCCGCCGGATCGGATAATGATTGAGATGATTATAAATTCCGCTCTGAAACACCATCTCCATTTCGGTAGCGGCCGCATTTCTGAGATACACATAACAATGCTCGGTGCCGATTAGACTTCCAGCTCTGGTTACGATAGCCTGCAGCAGACCGGCCACGTCGTAGCGACTGATCAGGCCCAGAGTAGTTTCGTGCAGTGCCTGCAGATATTCATTCTGGCGATGGAGTTGCGCATCGGCCCGTTCATATCTTTCCAGATCCCCTTCCAGACTGCTTCGCTGCTGATCGGTTTCGCGAACCAATTCGTTGAAGGCCTGACCCAAAGTGGATACTTCGTCATGCCCTTGAGTCTGGAAAATACGTTCGGCACCTCTTTTTACTGACAACTCTTCTACATGGCGGGTCAGCTTGATGATCGGATCTGTAATTTTATCGAGATAACGCCGCATGAACAAGAAAAGTATCAATGAAAAAACCGGCATGACAATCAGAAATAAATTCCTGATTTTGTTGGTCGGGGCGTATGCTTCTGCAATAGGGTAGTTGGCGCCCAGAACCCAGTTATTAGTCTTTAATTTCTTGAAACATGAAATGGAATGCAGCCCGCGTGAGTTAACCGTTTCTCCAGTACCCTCAAATCCTTCTACCGCCCTGTCCAGCAACTTGTTTGCTCCAACAGGGATATCCTTTTTCATGATACGATTCTTGTCCGGATGGAGTATCATCAGCCGGTCGCTGTTGAAAAGAAACAGGTAGCCGGTATTTCCGATCTTGATATTTGCCAGCCTGCCGAAAAATGAGGCTTTGGTAAGATCAACGCTCCCACCAAGGACCGCAATCAGGGAGCCATCCTTGTCAAATATCGGCGCAGTAAACATAATCGCAGGGTGCTGATGACTCTGGGATGAGATATAAGGATCAGATATGACAGGCTTCCGGGTGGAAATTGTCTGAATAAAGTAGTCACGAAACGAGAAATCCTTGCCGGACCTCTGCAGTCCCAGCGGCAGCTCTGCCACCATCTTCCCCTTTTGGTCAAAAAGGAACAGGCCGTTATTGAAACTTATCAGGTGCTCATTCTGCTGCTTCAGGTAAGCCAGGGCTTGTTTCGAATCAGAAACCGTAGCCCTGGTGACCTTGTCTGCGATTACAATCAGCGCTTCGCGGTCGGCAGCTATACTGCGGTCAATGTCCTCTGCCAGGATCGAAACCACCTGAAAGTGCTGGCCGGTTATCGTATCTTTGATGTGGCTCTGCAGAAGAGCATAGATCAGCAACAGAAGGGCCGCCAGTGAAGTAACGATGACCAGAGGTAGAATCAGGGTTACTTTGGTCTTGAATGTAATACCGAGCATGATCTACCCGCATCCTGTCGTTCAGATAGTTTCGATGGCAGCCGGATGACTCATTGAAACTGAACAATACCACAGTATAGCAGAATTAGTTATACCAAATTTGGGGTATGTGGCAACTTGCCTACTGAGTTTTCTGAAGCCCGGCGCGACATATATTGACCAACTTTTATTTGGACAAGAACCGCTCCATCAAGTAATATGGGCGCATTTATAAACCTTGGAGGAGCATTTTTTTGGACAAGCTGATTATCAAGGGCGGTAAAAAACTAAAGGGCGATGTAACAGTCAGCGGCTCGAAGAACGCGGCCCTGCCGATCTTCGTGGCCACAATTCTGGCTCCGGGAATCAATCAGATCAGCAATGTACCGTTTCTGAGGGACATCAATACCACCATAAAAGTTCTTGAATCTCTTGGCGCAAAAGTTCATGGGAGCGGTCACATCGTAAAAATCGACACCTCCAGCATCAACAGCCATGAAGCCACGTATGAGCTGGTCAAAACCATGCGTGCTTCCGTACTGGTTCTTGGCCCGCTGCTGGCCCGTTTCGGCAAAGCCCGCGTCTCGCTGCCGGGAGGCTGTGCCATCGGCGCAAGGCCGATTAACCTGCACCTCAAGGGCTTGCAGGCGCTGGGTGCTGAAATCGTCCTTGAACATGGCTATGTCGAAGCAAAATGTAAGCGACTCAAGGGAGCGCGCATCAATTTTGATATTTCCACCGTCGGAGGCACCGAACACCTGATGATGGCTGCGGCAACCGCCAAAGGTGAGACGGTGCTTGAAAACGCCGCTCGTGAGCCTGAAATAGTTGATCTGGCCCTGTATTTAAACCGGATGGGGGCCAAAATCGAGGGGGCCGGTACCGATACAATCAGGATCCAGGGGGTCTCGGAGCTTTGCGCGGCTAATTATGAGGTCATGCCCGATCGTATAGAAGCCGGCACCTTCATGATCGCTGCCGCTATAACCGGCGGAGACATCAGGATTAATGGGATGAAACTGGAACATCTGGATGCTCTGGCATTCAAGATGCAGGATGCGGGGGTCGAGATTTCAAGTCGCGATGGGGTGGTGAGAGTCAAGGGACCGAAGAAAATTAAAGGTGTCAACATAAAAACCCGCCCTTATCCAGGTTTTCCGACCGATATGCAGGCCCAGTTCATGGCGCTGATGTGCGTCGCTGACGGTGCCAGTGTCATTTCGGAGAATATATTCGAAAATCGCTTCATGCATGTTTCCGAATTATTACGCTTCGGGGCCGATATTACCGTGGAGGGAAACACCGCCACGGTCAAAGGGGTCAAAAAACTTTCCGGCGCACCGGTCATGGCGACCGATCTGAGAGCCTCAGCATCATTGATTCTGGCCGGATTAGCGGCTGACAGTACCTCCGAAGTATCCCGCATCTACCATCTGGATCGCGGTTATGAATCGATCGAGAAAAAACTTGCCGGGCTTGGAGCTGATATTCAGAGAGTCAAGGAATAAACCAAGGAGCCGGAATTCAGGAGTCAGGAGACAGGTGAAAACGCCCTGAATTCTGGATTCTGACTTCTGAATACTGATTTCATGAACGACTTTATAACCATTGCAATACCCAAGGGCCGCATCCTGGAAGAGTCGGTTGAACTGTTCGGCAGGATCGGTATTGATTGCCGGGAACTGCTGTCTGACTCGCGCAGACTGATCTTCGAGAATCACGAACAGCGAATGCGCTACATGATAGTGCGCGCAACTGACGTGCCGACTTACGTTGAATATGGCAGCGCCGATCTGGGGATAGTGGGCAAGGACACCTTGATGGAACAGGGCAAAGATGTCTATGAACCTCTGGACCTTAAATTCGGCTACTGCAGGATGATGGTAGCCGAACCGGCTAATCTGGCCAAGACAGATGATCCGTCATCCTGGTCTCATGTTAGAATTGCCACAAAATACCCGCATGTGACCGAAAACTACTTTGCTTCCAAAGGAATCCAGGTTGAGATCATAAAACTGTACGGCTCGATTGAGTTGGCCCCGTTGGTCGGGCTGTCTGAAAGAATTGTAGACCTGGTTTCAACCGGAGAGACCATGAGGCAAAATGGCCTGGTAGAGGTGGAAACCATTGCCGAGATAACCACCAGACTGATTGTCAACCGTGCCAGTCTGAAGACCAAGCAGAAGCGTATCTCGGAAATCATAAAAAAACTGGAAAAAATTCTGTGAAGGCGAGGGCATTATGAAGAATATTAACCTTGTTGTTTGCATGATTATCTGTGCCGTGCTGGCGGCCTGCTGTACCGCACCGACCGGTAAATCTCCAGAATCAGGCAGTCAGAAAGCTTCACCAATCACAGTTTCCCCTTTTCCAAAAGTTGACTTGTGGCTGGCTGAGAACAAGTTGGCCATAAATGCAGGCCAGGCAAATGTTGTGGAATTCGATAAGGCTTTTGCGCAGGGGGCCGTACTGGCATATGGAGAAGGATATCCGGTTGCCGGTGCGGAGGGCATCGGGCAGAAGCGACTTACTGCCGTACGTGCGGCGGAAGTTGCGGCCCAGCGCAATCTTGCTGAATATTTTGCCCGCTATGCAACCAACGGCGAAATCAGATTCAGTACCTACAACACTCGTCTGGAAGCTTTTGTGAAAGGAGCTCAGGTTGCTGTAAGCGAATACAACAATGACCTTGGTAAAGCGGTGGTGTTGATGAAGCTTGACCTTAAGGGCGCCAAAGGGTTTGCCAGGTGAGCCTCAAATAGTTTTCGTGGAGTGGTTAAATGCTTTTTCTTGATATCAAAGATGTCGATTTTGAACAAAAATTCGGTGCCATTCTCTCCCGCAGCGAGGAAACCGGGAACGCGGTGGAGCAGGTCGTCCTCGACATAATCAACGATGTGCGCCAACGTGGCGACGATGCCGTGCTGGAACTGACCAGGCGCTTTGACCATGTACAGACTGCCTCTCTGGCGGAACTTGAGGTTTCAGCCGGAGAGCTTGAAACCGCCTTTACGCAGGTTTCCGCGGCGGACACAGCCGCCCTGCAGCTGGCAGTTGACCGGGTAAGGCTCTTCCACGAAAAGCAAAAGCAACAAACCTGGTTGTCGACCGATGAGCCGGACATCATGCTGGGACAGAAAGTTACACCGCTGACCCGGGTAGGCATCTATGTGCCGGGAGGCAAAGCCAGCTATCCCAGCAGTGTGATCATGAACGCTGTTCCCGCCAAAGTCGCCGGGGTTGGCGAAATCATAATGGTCGCTCCCACGCCCGGAGGGGAAATAAATCCGTATGTGCTGGTAGCTGCCAGACTCTCTGGCGTTGACCGAATCTTCCGCATCGGCGGAGCTCAGGCCATTGCGGCTCTGGCCTACGGTACAAAAACTGTTCCCAGAGTGGACAAGATCACCGGACCGGGTAACATTTACGTGGCAACTGCCAAAAAACTTGTCTTTGGACAGGTAGGCATTGATATGATTGCCGGGCCCAGTGAAATACTGGTCATAAACGACGGCAGCGGTTCTGCCGAACACATCGCAGCAGACCTTCTCTCCCAGGCGGAGCATGATGAACTGGCATCCTCAATCCTGATAACGACCGAACGAGATTTTGCTATCAAAGTAGTGGCCGAGGTCGAACGCCAGTTGCCTCTTCTGTCTCGCGAGAGTATAGCCCACGCTTCGTGGGAAAGGTACGGTGCTGTCATTGTTGCAGAAACAGTTGAAGAAGCCATTGCATTTTCCAACCGCATAGCTCCTGAACACCTGGAATTGGCAGTGGCCGACCCGTTTGCAATCCTGCCGCTGATCATTAACGCCGGTGCCATCTTCATGGGACACTGGACCCCCGAGGCGGCCGGAGACTATCTGGCAGGTCCCAACCACACGCTGCCGACCGGCGGGACCGCCCGCTTCTTCTCACCTTTGTCAGTTGAAGATTTTGTCAAGAAATCCTCGATTGTATACTTCTCGGAAAAGGGATTGAATCGACTGGGCAGCGACATCGTCCGCATCGCCGGCCTGGAAGGTCTGGAAGGGCATGGACGTTCTGTAAGCATGCGTCTGGAGAAATAACGTGACCTACCTCCGTCCAAACATAGCAAAAATGCAGGGATACGTTCCAGGTTTTCAGCCTGATGATGTTGACTCATGGATCAAACTCAACACGAATGAAAACCCGTACCCTCCTTCACCAAAGGTTGTGGCGGCGATACAGGCCGAACTGGGAGGTGACGGAGCCTCTCTGCGTACTTATCCAAGTGCTTCCAGCAGCAGGCTGCGTGAAATCGCCGGAGAGCTTTACGGCTTTGACCCATCCTGGATCATCATGGCCAACGGCTCCGATGAAGTGCTCAACAACCTGATCCGGGCCTGTGCTGCTCAAGGCCAGGATATCGGCTACGTTCACCCCTCCTATTCCTACTATTCAACTCTGGCGGAAATCCAGGGTGCCGTTGTGTGTACCTACGGTTTGACCGATGCTTTTACCATAGAGGCCTTCCCTGAACAGTACAATGGCAGAGTATTCTTTCTGACCAGTCCAAATTCACCCCTAGGATTTGCTTTTCCACCGAGCTACATTGAGGAACTCGCGAAAAATTGCGGCGGCCTGTTGGTGGTTGATGAGGCCTACGCCGATTTTGCTGACGCAAATGCGCTGGATCTGGTCAAAAAATACAGTAACGTAGTTGTTACACGTACTCTATCAAAAAGCTACGCACTGGCGGGAATGCGTCTCGGCCTTGCCATCGCGCGCCCGGAGATTATAGCCGCCCTGGACAAGATCCGTGACCATTACAACCTCGATCGGCTTGCCCAGGCTGCCTGTGCCGCGGCCTTGCAGGATCAGCCCTATTTCCGGGAATCATGTCGTAAAATCATTGAAACACGGGAATGGTTCTCGATGGAATTGAGAAAAATCGGCTACGGAGTCATCCCTTCACAAGGTAATTTCGTATTTGCATCACCTTCGGACAGGAACGGCAAACGGGTCTATGACAGCCTGTTTGCCCGTAAGATTCTGGTGCGCTTACTCTCCGATCCGCTTCTGTCTCATGGACTGAGGATATCCATCGGGACACAGTCAGAGATGGAAACCACACTTAACGCACTGAAAGATATCGGATAATACAGGGGGCAACATGGCCAGAACTGCAACTATCGAGCGTGTTACCAAGGAAACCAGAATCAAATTGTCTCTGACCCTTGACGGTTCCGGGGAAGCTAAAATCTGTACCTCAGTTCCGTTTCTGGATCATATGCTCAACCTGTTTGCCCGCCACGGGCTTTTCAACCTGGAAGTGGAGGCCAGTGGTGACATTGATATTGATTTCCACCACACGGTTGAAGATATCGGAATTGTACTGGGCGAGGCTTTCAAGCAGGCACTCGGTGACAAAAAAGGCATACGCCGTTACGGACAGGCTTCCGTACCGATGGATGAAACGCTGGCCAGTGTAGCGGTGGATATCTCAGGTAGGCCGTATCTGGTGTACAACGTGCGCCTTCCCAAAGTTAAAATAGGTGAGTTCGACGTGGAACTGGCCCGTGAGTTCTTTCAGGCCTTTGTAAATCACTGCGGCCTTAACCTGCACATTAATGTTATGTACGGCGAAAACGTTCATCATATTATAGAAGCCTGCTTTAAGGCCTTCGCCAGAGCGATGGACATGGCTACTCAGACAGATTCGCGGGTTGTAGGAGTAATGTCGACCAAGGGCATGCTGTAGATATTTTGATCAATAAAAAGGGCGGCCCGGATTCGGAGCCGCCCTTTTTGCTATATTTCAGCAGAACGAGTTATTTGATCTCTTTGAGCAGCTCTTTGGCTTTCTTGGCCTCATCACTTTTAGGGAACCCTTCCACCAGCTTCTTTAAAACGTATCTGGCACTCTTGGTATCCTTTATCTCCCTGAACGTCATAGCCTGTTTGAGCATGGCAGCAGCCACCTTCTCCTTGCCGGGATAATTTTTAATCACCTCTTGATAAGCCAGAATTGCGGACTCATAGTTTTTCTCGCTGTAGTGGGTCTCTCCGATCCAATAATGAGCGTTGGCTGCCAATTCATGCTGGGGATTCTGTTCGAGGAATTTTGCAAACTGCTCCCGTGCGGAAGGCATATCTCCCGACTTGAAAGTCGCCAAACCCTTCATATAGAGCGCATCAGGAGTCGATGGAAGCTCTCCGGATTTCGTGTTGGTCAACTCGCCAAGTTTTTTTGACAGGTCGTCAAGAACAGCTTGCTGTTTGAGAATGCGGTCCTCCATAGCAAAAATACGCTTGTCGGCATCCTCGCGGTAGCGTGCCAGGTCCTCAGCCGGCTTTTTGATGGCCGCGGCCATGTCGTCCACCCTGCCGTTCAGAGCCTGCATCTCGCTTTTTGTACTGTCGATCGTAGCCTGGATATCGGCTGACATCTTGCGAACGTTTGCAACATCGGCCTTGACGCTCTTCTCGACGGAACCAATACTTTCTTTCGAATCCGCACGGACTCCGCCCAAATCTCTCTCAACTGAAAACAGGCGGGTCTTCACCGCATCAACATCGTTACGCACGTTGTCAAGTGAACCCTGAGTTGCACAACCGGTCAGGAAGGCCATCAGAATAACCGGGACAGCATTCGATAATTTCATCCGCTTTTCTCCTTATGCCAAATATGCGTTGCAGACGCTATATCATACCCGCAATATCTTGACAAGTATGCTGCCAATAATGGCTTCACCCACTCTTCCAAAGCTAAGTACATTAACGGAAATTGGACTTGACAAAATACTGCTGATCCATTAACTATCTAACGTTTTTAGCCAGACAATTCTAGATTGCCACTTGCAGTTATTCATATCACGGGAGGAATTTAAAAAATGGAACAGTATGCAGTTGTTTTTGCGCTGGCCTGCGCTGCCGCTGCGGTCGCTTACGGGCTGGTGACAGCCCAATGGATTCTAGGGCTGCCTCAGGGCAACGACCGGATGAAGCAGATCGCGGCAGCAATTCAGGAGGGAGCCGGTGCTTACATGAAGCGCCAGTACACAATTATAGCCATGGTCGGTGCAGTTATGTTTGTTGCGCTCTTTGCCACCCTCGGCGCCAAGACCGCTGTCGGCTTTGCAATTGGAGCACTCTTCTCCGGCCTGACCGGATTTATCGGTATGTTTGTTTCGGTTCGCGCCAATGTGCGCACCACCGAAGCGGCGAAAAGCGGCATTATAACAGCCCTGAATGTTGCTTTCAAAGGAGGTGCCATCACCGGCATGCTGGTAGTTGGTCTGGGCCTGCTGGGCGTGGCCGGTTACTACATGATTCTGCTTAAACTGATGCCTGGTGCACCGGTAAAAGAGGTTGTCAGTCAACTGGTAGGTCTCGGATTCGGCGGCTCGCTGATCTCGATCTTCGCCCGCCTCGGTGGCGGTATCTTCACCAAAGGTGCTGACGTTGGCGCCGACCTGGTCGGCAAGGTCGAAGCCGGCATTCCCGAGGATGACCCTCGCAATCCTGCTGTTATCGCAGACAACGTTGGAGATAACGTCGGTGACTGTGCCGGTATGGCAGCAGACCTGTTTGAAACCTATGCCGTGACCCTGATCGCTGCCATGCTCCTGGGTGCCATGGCATTTAACAACTTCTCAGGGGCGGTCAGCTATCCGTTGATACTGGGCGGAATCTCGATAATTGCCTCAATCGTCGGCACCTATTTTGTCAAGTTGGGCGCCAGCGGCAAGATTATGCCGGCACTTTACAAAGGGCTGATTGCATCGGGCGTGCTGGCCTGTATCGCCTTTTACTTCGTTACCGTGCAGATGTTTCCGGCTGGTAATCCGACCGGCTACACTGCCATCAATATATTTATTTCAGCTCTGGTCGGCCTGGCTGTCACCGGCGCTATCTTCTGGATCACCGAATATTACACCTCCACAGAATACGGACCGGTCAAGCATATTGCAGAGGCTTCTACCACCGGCCATGGCACTAACGTTATTGCCGGTCTGGGTGTTTCAATGAAATCAACTGCGGCTCCGGTCATCGTAATCGCAGCAGGCATTATCGTCGCCTTCCAGTGCGCCGGAGTGTACGGCATTGCTATCGCGGCAGTTTCCATGCTCTCACTGACCGGTATTGTAGTAGCCATGGATGCCTACGGCCCGATTACCGACAACGCCGGCGGCATAGCCGAAATGGCAGAACTGGACAAGTCGGTGCGTGACGTTACCGACCCTCTGGATGCGGTCGGCAACACAACCAAGGCCGTTACCAAAGGCTATGCCATCGGCTCCGCGGGACTCGCTGCGGTTATCCTTTTCACTTCCTACGTTGATGAGCTCAAAATGGCCGGAAAAGCGATCACCTTTGATCTGTCCGATCCCTATATTATCGTCGGCCTGTTCATCGGAGGCATGTTGCCATACTACTTTGCAGCCCTCTGCATGGAAGCGGTCGGCAAGGCCGGTGGGGCGGTAGTCGTTGAAGTCCGTCGCCAGTTCCGAGAAATCAAAGGTATCATGGAAGGTACCGGCAAACCTGACTATGCGGCCTGCGTGGATATCGTCACCAAGACGGCCTTGAAGGAGATGGTCATCCCTGGCCTGATCCCGATTCTGGCTCCGGTTATCGTCGGCTTTACCCTTGGCCCCAAAGCCTTGGGCGGCGTAATTGTCGGCACCATTGTCACCGGCATCTTCGTAGCAATCTCTATGACCACCGGTGGCGGTGCCTGGGATAATGCCAAGAAATACATCGAAGACGGGCACCATGGCGGCAAGGGTGGTGAGGCCCACAAGGCGGCCGTTACCGGTGATACCGTTGGCGACCCCTACAAAGACACTGCCGGCCCGGCAGTTAACCCGATGATCAAGATAATAAACATTGTGTCTCTACTGATAGTGCCGTTACTGGCTAAAATGATGTAATTCTGAAAGCAGCTTGCATATATCCCAAAGGCGACACAGGATAAAACTGGGTCGCCTTTTTCTTTGCTTTCAACACCAAAACATATATAATCTTTAAATTTTGAACATGGCGTGGATGGCATCCACTCGAAAGGTTGAAAAACGTAATGAGCGTGGTCGCAAGCAAAAAGATGCTGATAAATGTTATGCACCCAGAAGAGGCGCGCGTGGCCATAGTCCACGATGGGCGTCTTATGGAACTTAACATTGAGATAACCGGCAAAGAGCAGACCAAGGGCAATATCTATAAAGGGGTAGTGGTACGGGTAGGGCCCGGGCTGCAGGCAGCCTTTGTTGACTTCGGTCGTGCCAAGCCGGGTTTTCTGCAGATGGGCGAACTGCATCCCGATTTCTGGCAGTGGCGGGATGATGCACCCGATGACCAACATAAGCGGCGGCCCCGCATTCAGGAGGTATTGCGTCGCGGGCAGGAACTTCTGGTTCAGGTTGAGAAGGATGAACGAGACAACAAGGGATCGGCGCTGACTACCTACATTTCCCTGCCGGGACGCTACATGGTGATTATGCCGGGCAGCGATTCTACTGGCATTTCTCGTAAAGTTGAGCAGGAAGGGGCCCGTAAAAGATTGAAGGAGATCGTAGCCGGAATGAATATTCCGGAGGGAATCGGCTATATCATTCGGACTGAAGCAGTTGGCAGGACCCCTGAGGAGTTGCAGAGAGACCTGGATAATCTGGTGGATATGTACAACGGCATCAGGAAAAATGCTGCCGAAATCAGCGAAGCAGGTGAAGTGTACCGTGACAGCGGCCTGATCATCCGTTTCATTCGAGACTACTTTTCCGATGATATTGACGAAGTCCTGGTCGACAGCAAAGATGCCTGCAATGAGGCCAAGTCGTTCTTTCGCGAGAACATGCCCAAATGCGAGAAGCTGGTCAAGCTGCACAAGGAAAAACGCCCGATTTTCTCCCGTTTCCAGCTGGAAGAGCAAATCGACCAGATCTATGAAAAACGGGTGGCACTTCCATCCGGCGGATCACTCATCATAGAGCCAACCGAGGCGCTGGTGAGCATTGATGTCAACTCCGGCAAATCCAGCGGCGAGCGCGGCATTGAAGACACTGCCTTCAAAACCAACATGGAAGCGGCCGAAGAAGTGGCCAGACAGCTCCGGTTGCGTGACCTGGGCGGCCTTATCATGATCGACTTCATCGATATGCGCGACAGGAAACATAATATAGAAGTGGAAAAAGTTCTCAAGCAGGCTCTCAAAATGGACAAAGCCAGAGTAAATCTGGGGCGCATTTCAGAGTTCGGCATACTGGAAATGTCGCGTCAGCGCATAGCCAAGACACTAAACGACGCCATTCATCTGGCCTGTCCTCACTGTGAGGGGCGTGGCAAGGTTAAATCCGTGGAGGCTATGGCGCTCTCATTCCTGCGCAAGGTACATGCTGCGGCCGCCAAGGGAAACATTTCAGAGGTTCATGGCGGCCTGCCGCTGGAAGTGGCCTACTACCTGCTGAACCGCAAGAAGCGGGAACTGACCCAGATCGAGAATGATTATGACATTGAGGTCACAGTCAAAGGCAAGACATCTTACCTTCTCAATCAGCTGGAACTGGAAACTGTCAAACGTGAAAAACCGAATGCGGAGGATGTCCTGAAGAGCGAGACCGAGGCGGCCGAATCATACAAGCAAGCCGCAGTGTCTGAAAAAACAGCCGAGGGTTCACTGCCTGAGGGTAAACATATTGATGGCACTGTCTCAGTTGAAGGCCCCAAAAAGCGCAAACGGCGCCGTAAGAAAAAGAAGGGTGCAGGAGACGTTACTGCCGCTCCTGAACAGCCTGATACTGCCGTAATCACTGATGATCAGGCTGTTCAAAATAAGCCGACCGAGCCGGATACTGGCACAGATGGCGAAGAAGGTTCCGATAACGCTTCGGCCAAACCCAAAAAACGCAAACGGCGCAGGGGAAGAAAAGGACAAAAACCTGCCGCTGAAGCCGTCAATGAAATTGACACAGAGACAGAAGGTAATATTTCTACTTCTCCGACAGTGCCCGAAATGCCGTTGTCAGATTCACCAGAGCTGCCCCTGACTCCGGAAAACAAGAAGCGGCCCAAGACCGCCCGCGCCCGGAAAAAAGTAGCGGCCGAAATCGCACCAGACAACCTTGAACCCGCAGATCCGGGATTAGTGGCTGAGAATGCAGAAGCCCAGAAACCGAAGCGGCGCGCTAAACCCAAAAAAATCGAGGCAGCAGTATTGCCTCTGGCTGAGGCGGCGGCAGATGGTGACAAACCGGCTCCCAAGGCACGCCGCAAGAAGAAGGACACCAGCAGCCTGTAGCAAATCATAATAATCTTCTTATCGACTAGAGAGGCTTTACAACATGGAAGAATTAAGCGAACTCCTGCTACTCAGGCGCCGTAAGGTGGACGCACTGTGGGAGGCTGGAGTAAACCCTTACCCTAATGATTTTAAGCCACTGCATACATCAGCCGATGTTCTTGCCGACTATGGTGGCAAGGAACAGTTTGACGCCGGGGACGTCAACTTCGTTGTTGCAGGGCGTATTCTGGCACGACGCTCTTTCGGCAAGGCCGCCTTCATACAGCTTCAGGACCGCAAAGGCAGAGTTCAGGTTTATGTTAAAAAGGATGAAATCGGCGAGACGGCCTTCGCTTCATTCGAGACGTTTGATATCGGGGATATTGTCGGAGTGGAAGGATATCCCTTCCGGACAAAAACCGGGGAACTATCTCTGCACGCACACTCAATCCGGCTCCTGGTCAAGTCACTTCTCCCGCTACCGGAAAAATTCCACGGACTGACCGATGTTGAAACCCGTTATCGCCAGCGTTACGTGGATCTGATCGTCAATCCTGAGTCACGCGAGATATTCATTAAACGCTCCCGCATCGTGAACCTTATCCGCAACTTCATGACCGAGCGTGACTTTCTGGAAGTTGAAACTCCGATGATGCACCAGATACCGGGTGGAGCAACCGCCCGCCCCTTCATAACCCATCATAATACGCTGGATATGGAACTATATTTGCGCGTAGCTCCGGAACTATACCTCAAGCGCCTGGTTGTCGGCGGCCTGGACAGGGTTTTTGAGATCAATCGCAACTTCCGCAATGAGGGAATTTCTGTTCGTCACAACCCGGAATTCACCATGATGGAGTTCTATCAGGCCTACGCCACGTATGAAGACCTGATGGACTTTACCGAAGAATTGTTCTGCCACGTAGCTCAAGAGCTGCTTGGCACGCTGGACTTCATCAATCAAGGGCTTGAGATAAGTTTCCGCCGCCCCTGGAAGCGCCTGACTGTGCATGACGCCATACTGGAGTACGGTGACATTGATGCCAAGCATCTGGATGACCGTGAACTGGCCTTGGCCTACGCCCGCAGTATCGGTCTCACACTTCCGGACGGAATCGGATACGGCAAACTGATAATGGAAATTTTTGAGGAGGTCGCGGAGCATAAACTGATTCAACCGACTTTTATAACCGCCTACCCGACCGAAGTCTCACCGTTATCCCGCAAGAACGATCTTGATCCCAATATAGTCGATCGCTTTGAACTGATCATTGGCGGACGTGAAATTGCCAACGCTTTTTCAGAATTGAACGATCCGGTTGACCAGAAGGAGCGTTTTCTTGCACAGGTTGCCGAGAAGGATAAAGGTGACGAGGAAGCTCACTACATGGACGAGGACTACGTTCGCGCCCTGGAATACGGACTGCCACCAACTGCCGGCGAAGGGATCGGGATTGATCGACTGGTTATGCTGCTGACCAATTCACCCTCGATACGCGATGTCATATTATTTCCGCAACTACGGAAAGAGGCAAAGTAACTGATGCCTTTTGAACTATTTATCGGGTTGCGCTACCTTAAAGCCAAGCGCAAATCAACATTCATATCCATTATCACCTTTATATCCACCGCCGGAGTAACACTGGGAGTCATGGCACTGATTGTAGTACTGGCGGTCATGACAGGATTCGAAGTCGATCTGAAAGAGAAAATTCTTGGTACCAACGCCCACCTTGTAGTAATCCGCAGCGGCGCTCCTATGGAAAACTACAAGCAGATCATGGAAAAACTAAAGGGATTCAAGGGGGTCCAGGCGGCAACCCCTTTTATTTACAATCAGGTCATGTTATCTTCCGGCAAGAATGTTTCAGGTGTCGTTCTGCGGGGAATAGACGTTGCCACCGACCGGCAGGTAACAAGGCTCAGCAGGTCCGTGGTTGACGGGAGCGTTGACCGCCTTGATCCCAGCATCAGCAGGGGGCCGGATGCCACCCCTGGCCTGCTGGTAGGAAAAGAACTTGCCAAAAATCTGAATCTTTTTGTAGGCGACAAAGTCAACGTCATCTCACCAATGGGCAACATCACACCGCTCGGCATGATGCCCAGAATGAAACCCTTCAAGGTTGTCGGCATCTTCAACACCGGCATGTTTGAGTACGACTCGACCCTTGCCTATGTAAGCCTTGGACAGGCCCAGAGTTTCTTTGATCTGGGCGATACGGTTACCGGCATACAGCTCAAGGTGGACGATGTGTATCACACCGGCGAACTGGCCCGCACAATCAACCGGGAGATGGGGGTTAATTTTTACGCCCGCGACTGGATGCAGATGAACAAGAACATACTTTTCGCACTCAAAACCGAAAAAGTCGTCATGTTTATCATACTGACCTTGATCGTTTTGGTAGCGGCTTTTGGAATAGCATCAACCCTGTTCATGGTGGTAATGGAAAAGACCCGTGACATTGCCATCCTTAAGTCAATGGGAGCTACCGGCAGCAGCATCATGAAAATTTTCGTTCTGGAAGGATTGATAATCGGTATAATCGGTACAATTCTGGGTGTCGTCTCCGGGCTTCTGGTTGCCCTTAATCTTGAGCCGATCATCAATGTGATCCAGAAAATCACCGGACAGAATTTTTTCAGCAAGGATATCTACTATCTGGACCACTTCCCGTCTCTGGTAGTGCCGTCCGATGTGGTGCTGATTTCAGTCACTGCAGTTATAATCTCATTCATCGCGACTTTGTACCCTTCCTGGCAGGCATCCCGTATGCTTCCTGCTGAGGCTTTGCGATATGAGTAGCCTGCTTGAGGTCCGTGGCCTTCGAAAAACCTACACGACCGGCCCGAACCGTGTTGAGGTCCTGAAGGGCATCGACCTGGAACTGGATGCTGGAACAACAACTGCGCTGGTAGGTGCATCAGGAACCGGAAAAAGCACCCTCATGCATATTCTGGGGGCGTTGGACCGCCCAACTTCCGGCACGGTCTGTTTTCATGGTGAGGATATTTTTAAGAAAAGTGATGGACAACTGGCTGCTTTTCGTAACAAAAGCGTCGGGTTTGTGTTCCAGTTTCACCATTTACTGCCTGAGTTCACCGCTCTTGAAAATGTCATGATGCCGGCACTGATCTCAAGAATCGCTAAAGATCAGGCACGTGCCACTGCGGTGGAATTACTGACTGATGTGGGACTGGGACAGAGGATGACCCATCGGCCTGGTGAACTCTCCGGCGGAGAACAACAGCGAGTAGCCATTGCCAGAGCACTTGCGCTTGGCCCGGAACTGCTCCTGGCTGATGAACCGACGGGCAATCTGGATATGAAGACCAGTGAGGGAGTACATGCCATGCTGGCCGAACTGCAATCAAGAAAAGGCCTGACTCTGGTTATTGTAACTCACAACGAGCGTTTGGCATCTTCCATGGGCAATACCGTCAGGCTTATAGATGGAATTCTGGAATAAAACCACATGAAATACGAGGGAAACGTGCCTATTTTTAGAATTATTTTATCAATATTGCTCCTTGTTGCATTTTGTTTCTCTTCTATCGTCCATGCTGAGGGTGAGAAACTTAGTGAAGTTCAGATTCAGGGGAACCGTCGCATTGAATCGGCCGCTATCCTGAATGTGGTAAAATTCAAGGCCGGCGATATCCTGTACACTGACAAGACTGATGCCGATATCCGCGCAATCCATAAACTTGGATATTTTCAGGATGTTCAGGCCTCTGTCGAACAGTCAGAAAAGGGCACCATTCTGATTTATACTGTGCTTGAAAAGCCTATCGTACGGGATATCAAATTTGAGGGCAACAAGGAACTGACGACAGATAAACTGAAGGAAGTGCTTGAGTTCCGCCAAAATACCATTTACTCGCCAAAGGATCTTGCCAAAAGCGTCGCCAAAATGAAAAAACTGTATGGTGACGACGGTTTCTACCTGGCGGAGATCACTCCACAGATTGACAAAAGCTCTGCCACCGATCTGACTATTACCTTCAAGATTGTTGAAGGGCAGAAAATCCTCATTACCGACATCCGTTTTGACGGCAACAAGGCTTTTAGCAACCGCAAACTTAGGGGGATAATGGAAACCAAGGAGAAGTGGTTTCTGTCCTGGCTGACCGGTGCCGGCACTTACAAGGAAGAGGTGCTCAAAAACGATGCCCTGATTATCACCGACTATTACCTCAATAACGGCTATATCAACATCAAAGTTGGTGAACCGGTGGTCAAGCTGAATGAATCCAAAACGGCTCTTGACGTATTCATTGGTATTACCGAAGGTGATCAGTACCGGATTGGTGAAATAGGATTCAAGGGCGAGCTTCTCGAACCGGCGGCTGAGCTCCGAAAGAAATTGAAGAGCGAGCCTGGTGATATTTTTAACAGATCGGTGCTGCGTGGCGACATCGGCACCCTGACTGACGTATACGCAGACAAAGGCTATGCCTTTGCCAACGTGAACCCGCTGTCTCGTCCTGATAATGACAAGAAAACTGTTGATATGACCTTTGACATGGAAAAAGGGGAACTGGTTTATATAGAACGCATAAATATTGCGGGAAATCCCAAGACCCGTGACAAGGTCATCCGTAGAGAGATGCGCGTTACTGAGAGCGAATTGTACAGTTCTACAGGAATGAAACGCAGCAAGCAAAACCTGATGAACCTTGGTTACTTTGAGGAAGCAAATGTTGTCACGGCCAAGGGAAGCGCCAGCAACAAGCTTAATGTCAATGTGGATGTCAAGGAAAAGCCAACCGGCACCTTCAGCATCGGCGGCGGCTACAGCTCGCTGGACGGATTCATTGGACAGGGTTCGGTTGCTCAGGCCAACTTCCTGGGCTTGGGCTTAAAGGCCAATGTTTCAGCATCAATCGGCGGAAAATCGCAAACATATTCTGTCGGTGTATCGGATCCTCATTTTCTGGACACCAAATGGTCGCTGGGTGCAGATATCTACCGCTCTGAGCGTGAATACATCGACTACAGCAGACGCCTTTTGGGGGGTGACATAAAAGCCGGCTATCCGATCAACGATTTCGTCGGGGTCTTTTCGATGTACAAATATGAAATCAAGGATATTTACAAGCCAACTGCAGCATATTTAGCCTTGAACGCGCTGGACAAGGATTATTATCCAGTAGGCACGACGACGACCAGTTCTATCTTCAGCAGCATAACCCACAATAACACCGACTACCGCCTTGATCCTTCCACCGGCATGATTAATTCATTTTCTGTAGAATACGCCGGACTGGGCGGAGATAACAAATTCGCCCGCTATACCACCGACCATAATTGGTTTCACCCCATCTACAAAAAACTTATTTTCTCAACCAAACTCACGCTGGGATATGTCCAGGATGTCGGCAAGCCGGTACCAATAGACGAGAAGTTCTACCTGGGAGGTATTTTCTCGCTGCGCGGCTACAAGGCCAGGACTGTCAGCCCGACAACCAACAATCCAACAACCAATGAAATAGTTTATCTGGGTGGCAATAAAGAGGTATTCGGCAGCGCTGAGTTCTCGTTTCCGATTCTTCAGGAAATGGGTGTGAAAGGTGTCGTATTTTACGACTACGGCAGTTCCTTTAACGATTTCAAGACCATGATGAGAATGAAGCAGACCGATTACAGTGGCGGCAGCTCACTCCTGATGAGTTATGGCGGTGGCATTCGCTGGTCATCACCAATCGGTCCACTACGGCTTGAGTATGGCGTGCCCATCAACCCGCGCGCACAGTTGGACAGCAGGAGCGGCAGATTCGAATTTTCTATCGGCAGCCTTTTTTAAGGCTGTGTAACCCATCATAAGGAGATTGATTCATGAAACAGTTTTTTCTGGCAGGTGTTGTTTTAGCATTTGTGGTTTCCACTTCCGTTTTTGCAGCGGATGTAAAACTCGGCTACATTGATATGCAGCGGGCACTTAACGGTTCCGAAGCTGGTAAAGAGGCCAAGGAACAGTTGGCAGCCCGGGTAAAAAAATATCAGGACGAGATCAATGTCAAGCAGGAGGATCTCAAAAAGCTGAAGGATGAACTGGAAAAGCAGGGAATGTTGCTGTCTGATTCAGCACGCGCTGCCAAGGAAAAGGATTATCAGAACAAGCTTAAGGATTTCCAGCGTTTTACCAAGGACGCACAGGATGAACTGCAGGGCAAGGATGAGGAGTTCACCCGTAAGATTCTGGAAGGCATGGAAAAAGTCATTCAGGAATACGGCCGTAAGAACGGATATACGTTCATCTTTGTCAGAAATGAAAGCATGCTGTTTGTCGATGACAAGACTGACCTGACAGAGGAAGTCCTGAAACTGTTTAACGCCAATCGCAAAAAATAGATATGTTTCTTTCCAGGACTCTAAAAGAGTTGGCAGAATATCTGGGTGGCAGAGTTGCTGGTGACGAGAATATTGCCGTCAACGGACTGGCTCCCCTTGAATCAGCCGGTCCGGATAAGATCACCTTCCTGGCCAATCCCAAATACGCTGCCAAGGTTGCCGAGACCGGTGCGGCGGCGGTGCTGATGGCACCCGGAGCTGAGCATTACGGCAGAAACGTGATTGAAGTGGCTAACCCTTACCTCGCTTTCGCCAAACTGCTGACACTCTTCTATACGAGGCCTCACCCGCCTTTGGGAGTGCTTCCCGAAGCGAATGTCGGTACGCAGGTTATACTTGGCGAAGGGGTCAGTATCTATCCGGGAGCCTGTATCGGCAATAATGTTACCATCGGTGACCGGTCTGTGATCCATCCGGGTGCTGTCATATATGAATATGCGGTCATCGGCGACGACTGTCTGATTCACGCCAATGCTGTTGTCAGAGAACGCTGCCGAATAGGAAATCGCTGCATCATTCAACCTGGCGCAGTTATCGGTTCGGACGGTTTTGGCTATGCTCCTGACGGCAGCTCCTACTACCGCATTCCGCAGATTGGCATTGTCATTCTGGAGGATGATGTTGAAATAGGTGCCAATTGCACTATCGATCGTGCCGCACTGGAAGTCACCCTCATCAGGCGGGGCACCAAACTTGATAATCTGGTGCAGATTGCCCATAATTGCCAGATCGGTGAAGATTGCATGATCGTATCGCAGGTTGGCATATCAGGCAGCACTAAAATCGGAAACCATGTCACTCTGGCCGGTCAGGTCGGTGTCGCGGGACACCTCACCATCGGTGACAATGTCATGGTTGGCGCACAATCCGGCGTACCAGCTTCGCTCGCGGCTAACGGCGGCTATAGCGGTTCCCCCACCATGCCGCATAGGGAGTGGCTGAGAGCCATGGCGGTTGTGCCAAGATTACCGGAACTTAAGAAGAGCATTTCTTCGCTTGAAAAACGCATTGCAGAACTTGAAGCAAAACTTACCGAAAAGTCATGAGGAGAAACCGACAATGCTGATGGATGTCAACGATATCATGAAAATTCTTCCGCACCGTTACCCGTTTCTGATGGTGGATCGAATCATAGAGCTTGAACATGGAAAGCGCTGTGTGGGGATCAAGAATGTCACTATCAATGAGCCTTTCTTTCAGGGACATTTTCCAGGACACCCGGTTATGCCCGGTGTCCTGATTGTTGAAGCCATGGCACAGGTGGCGGGTATTATGGCCTATCTGGCTTCGGACGAAGCGACCAAAAAGAAGGTCAGCTACTTCATTTCCATCGACAGCGCCAGATTTAGAAAGCCTGTCTTTCCGGGGGACCAGTTGCGGATAGAGATAGAAACCACCCTGAACCGTCGTGGTATCTGGGGAGTCGACGGTAAGGTATACGTAGGCGATGTGCTGGTGACCGAGGCAGCCTTGAAAGCAACTTTTGCAGATTCTGCCACGCAACCAAAATGAAATAGTCCGATCAACCTGTTATGGAGCCAACAGAAATGACCATACACCCAACCGCAATTATAGACGCAAGTTCCACGCTGGCGTCTGACGTCGAAATAGGCCCCTACGCAATTGTAGGCAAGCACGTTACCATCGGAAAAGGCACTAAGGTAGGTCCTCATACAGTTATCGGAGACTGGACGGAAATCGGTGAAAACAACCAGATTTTTCACCAAGCCTCGGTAGGCGCTCCGCCACAGGATTTAAAGTATCGCGGGGAGGAGTGCTGGACCAGGATCGGCAACAACAACATGATCCGCGAATTTGCCACGATCCACCGCGGAACCGTGACCGGAAATGCCGAGACCATCGTCGGCAGCAACAACCTGTTTATGTCCTACTCGCATGTGGCCCATGACTGCCGGATAGGCAACGGAGTTGTGATGGCCAACGTTGCGACTCTGGCCGGCCATGTTACCATCGAGGATAATGTCATCATTGGAGGCCTGGTGGCGGTACACCAGTTTTCACGTATCGGGGCTTATGCCATGGTCGGCGGCGGCACAATGGTCGGCCTTGACATCCTGCCCTACATGATCGCCACACCGGGCAAAAGGGACGCCAAGCTGCGCGGCCTCAACCTGATCGGCCTCAAACGGCGCGGGTTTTCTGAGGAAACCATCACCAACCTGAAGACGGCATACAAGACGTTGTTTATGGCGGATCTTAAACTTCCGGATGCCATTGCACGCATTACGAATGAAATCACCGGTTGCCCTGAAGTTGATTACCTGCTGGCATTTATCGAATCGACGCAACGCGGATTCTGCCGGGGATGAGCGCCCTGCGTACGGCCGTCATAGGCGTTGGCTACCTGGGAAACTTTCATGCCCAGAAGTATGCTGCCATTCCGGGTGTCGAACTGGTGGGAGTGGTTGACAATAACTACACCAGGGCGGTTGAAATCGCTGCGGCACTCGGCACAACACCTTACACCAGTCACAATGACCTGATTGGAAAGGTTGATGCCGTCAGCGTAGTTGTCCCCACCCAGTTTCACCATTCCGTAGCCCGCGACATGCTGGCGGCCAGCGTGCATGTCCTGATCGAAAAGCCGATCACTGTCACGATTGCCGAGGCAGATGAGCTGATCGCGATAGCAGAGAGCAACAATCTTGTCTTTCAGGTCGGGCATCTGGAACGTTTCAATCCAGTACTGGTTGCACTGGAAGGAGTTTTAAAACAGCCCCTTTTCATTGAATCGGTGCGTATTGCGCCTTTTAAACCCCGCGGAACAGATGTCAACGTAGTACTCGACCTTATGATTCATGATATCGAGCTGATACAGCACATCGTGAAATCACCGGTAGAGAGGGTTGATGCCGTCGGGGCACCGGTCTTTACCGGGGAAGAGGACATCGCCAACGCCCGCATCGCTTTTGAAAACGGTTGCATAGCAAACGTCACCGCCAGCCGTATCAGCCTGAAGAGCGAGCGTAAAATGCGGATATTTCAGCGCGACGCTTACATTACCCTCGACTTTCAAAATCGCAAGGTGCTGGTGGCGCAGAAGGGAAGCGGCGAACTTTTTCCCGGAGTTCCAAACATTAGAGTTGATGAACGTGAACTTGGACAGGCTGACGCTCTCCTGAACGAAATTGAATCCTTTATCACCGCAATTCGAGAAGGAAAACCGCCTCAAGTCAGCGGTCGGGACGGCAAAATGGCTTTGGAAACGGCGCTAAAAATCAATGCCAGCCTTGACAGGACAAACACATGATACTGCCGGTCTATCCTGAAATGCCGGAAGAATCGGTGCGTTTGGTGGCCCAAACAATTCGAGAGGCATTGGTTGGATAATATCTCCCGCCGCATTATGATCGTAGCCGGCGAGGCCTCCGGCGACATCTACGGCGCGGATCTGGCTCAAGAGTTGCGTAAACTGGATTCCGGGCTTGTCTTGTTCGGCATCGGCGGTGAGCGAATGCGAGAGGCGGGAGTGGAGACACTGGTAGATTCGGCTGATATGGCCGTTGTAGGCCTGGTCGAAGTATTGAAGCATTTTGATGTGATTGCAGCCGCTTTCAGCACTCTCCGCAAAATTCTGCGCAGTGACCCGCCAAACCTGCTTATTCTCATCGACTACCCCGGATTCAATCTTCGACTGGCCAGAGTAGCCAGGAATGCCGGCGTGAAAGTGCTGTACTACATCAGCCCTCAAATCTGGGCCTGGCGACAGGGACGGGTCAAAAAAATCGCCCGGCTGGTGGATCATATGGCTGTCATACTTCCTTTTGAGGCCCCTTTCTATGAACGTGCAGGCGTTCCGGTCTCCTTTGTCGGCCACCCCATGATAGATATGGTCAGGACGTCGCTGACCAGAGAGGAAGCCCTTGTCAGTTATGGCCTGGATCCGGTCCGCAGGACTATCGGGCTCTTTCCCGGCAGCCGTCGTAACGAAATCGAGCGCCTATTACCAGTTATCACTGAATCTGCACTAATTCTCAAAAAGAAATTCCCTGACATACAGTTTCTGCTGCCTTTGGCATCCACCCTGCGTGAAGAGGATATAGCCCCGCAACTCACCGCCGCAGGTCTCGATGTCGTAATTACCCGGGGACGGATACATGACATGATCCGGGCCTGCGATGCCGTCATCTCGGTATCCGGAACCGTTACGCTGGAAATAGCGCTGGTTGGCACCCCGATGGTGATAATCTATAAACTCTCACCTCTTACATACCAACTAGCAAGGCGTCTTGTGAAAGTCCCCAACATAGGCCTTTGTAATATTGTTGCCGGAGAAACCGTTGTAAGAGAACTTATCCAGGATGAGGCCAACCCCGGGATGATTGCGGCAGAGATCGGGGCAATCATAAGTGACGGCGGGTACGCCGACACCATCAAACATAAACTGGCACATATACGTTCAAAACTCGGTGGTGGCGGTGCTTCAAAGAATGTCGCAGAATTAACACTCAAACTGATGGAACAGCCATGACCGCGATCGTTGTACGTACACTCTCATATTTCAAGCCCTATTGGAGGCTGCTGCTTATTTCCGCACTCTGCTCAATGGTTGTCGGGAGTATGGACGGCGCCTTTGCATATCTTGTTGAGCCTGTTTTGAAAAAGATCTTCTCAGGCAAAGACACCGGTATTTTCCTGCTGGTTCCTCTTGGAATTATTGCTCTGTTTGTCATACGCGGTATTACCCGTTTTACGTATGATGTTTCCATCAAGCTGGCAGGGCAAAGAGCTATTCAGGACATCCGTAACGACATGTATGCTAATAATGTCCGACTGGACATGGCATTCTTTAACCGAAAATCCACCGGTGAGTTGATGTCGCACATGACCAACGACATTGGAGCCATGCAGGAGGGTATTGCCAGCGTAGTCTGCGGACTGTTCCGGGATCTCATCTCGGCCTTATCACTTTTGGGCGTCATTTTTTACCGCAACTGGGAACTGGCCTTGATCACTTTTATCGCCATACCCATGACCGCCTATCCTGCTCAGCTGATCGGCAAGAAAATCAAGAACGCCTCCGGGCGCAGCCTCAATGTCATGGGCGGTATCACTGCAATTCTTCAGGAGACTTTTTCCGGCATCAAGGTTATCAAGGCTTTTGGCCTGGAAAGTACCGCCATAATCCGCTTCAAAGCCGCTAATCTGGATTTTTTCAGCCAGATGCGTCGATACATCAAATACGAATCGCTGGCAATGCCGATTTCTGAGGCCATTATATCTTTCGGTGTAGCCGGAGTCGTCTTCTTCGGCGGTAAACAGGTCATGACCGGACAGATGAGTGCCTCCGAATTTTTTTCATTCATTGCTGCAATGGTGATGGTATTCAACCCGATCAAGAAACTTCAGGGGGCATACAACATTCTTCAAAGATCTGCCGGAGCTGCAGAACGGGTCTTTGAGCAGATGGATCAGCAGCGAAGCATCGTTGACAAACCTGATACCATGAAAATCGAGAATTCATCGGGTTTGGTGGAGTTTCGCGATGTTTCGTTCAGCTACGGTAATGAACCGGTACTGCAGAACGTGTCGCTTGTGGCGGAATGCAATCAGATGATTGCGCTGGTAGGCCCTTCCGGTGGAGGCAAATCAACTCTCGTATCACTGTTGCCAAGATTCTACGATGTCACCGGAGGAGCCATTCTGATCGACGGCCACGATATCCGTGATATTGCACTGAATTCCCTGGTGTCACAAATAGCGCTGGTAGATCAGGAAACGACACTGTTCAATGAGAGCATCGCAAATAACATCCGCTACGGCAAGGCG
The DNA here is from genome assembly GCA_964619855.1 of uncultured Geobacter sp. Lineage (GTDB taxonomy): Bacteria > Desulfobacterota > Desulfuromonadia > Geobacterales > Pseudopelobacteraceae > JACRCG01. The sequence goes on from CAZUGI010000003.1 coordinate 45,586, forward strand.
GACGCTACAATGGATGAAGTGGAATCTGCCGCCAGATCAGCCTTTGCCCATGACTTTATCATGCAGCTGCCGGAACAATACAACACGAATATCGGAGACAGGGGCGTCCGGCTTTCAGGCGGACAACGTCAGAGGATTTGCATTGCCAGGGCACTGCTTAAAAACGCTCCGATTCTCATTCTGGATGAAGCCACCAGCGCCCTGGACACTGAAAGCGAAAAGATGGTTCAGAAGGCTCTGGACAATCTGATGATAAACCGCACAACATTCGTGATTGCGCACCGACTTTCCACTGTACTGCATGCCGACAGGATCGTTGTGCTGGAAAATGGCCGTGTCGTGGAAAGCGGAACTCACGATGACCTTCTGACGAACAGCGGCCTTTACAGCCGGCTTCATTCCCTGCAGTTCATAGATCGTGAAGACGCCGGAATTACAAACGAACCATGAAGAATATTCTCTGGCTACTGCAGGCGCTGCTGTTTTACCTCTTTACCCTCGCCTTTGCCCTGCTTCCTGAACGGAGTGTAAATTCTGCCGGACGCCTGATCGGGGCCATGATCTCCTTTTTCCTTGTTAAAAGGCGACATATTGCCATTGAAAATATCAGCCTGGCATTTCCGTTCATGAAAAAAAATCCTGCGTGGAATGATCAGTTTGGAACGGCAGAAGAAAATGCTGCCGGGATGTTCCGTCATCTGGGGATCTCTCTGATAGAAGTTTGTCGCCTCTACCACGGTGAAGGTGAAAGCGTCATAAATAAAATTGAAGTGCGGGGACGGGAAAATTTCGAACTGGCTCGGACAGGAACAAAAGGCTTGATACTGGCAACCTGCCATTGCGGCAATTGGGAGTTGATGGCCCTGGCCCTGAACAGAATCTTCAAGGAAAATGGTTTTGCGGTTGCGCGAAGGCAAAACAACCCTTATCTCAATAATATGGTTGAAAAAATGCGTGGCCGCTACCTGAATAAGGTCATTTACAAGCAGGGAGCACTAAAAGCGATACTTGGAGTGCTTAAAAACAATGGCGTAATTGGCCTGTTGGCTGATCAGGCCGTATTCCCTGAAGAGGGGACATTGATCGATGTTTTTGGAAGAAAAGCCTGGGCCAGTAAGGCTCCGATTATCATCGCCCGCAAAACCGGAGCAATTCTTCTGCCGACTTTTATCCACCGCGAGAAGGACAGACACATAATTACAATCTACCCCGAATACGAAATGAGCGGCGACGGCTCGGAGGACGGGATACGTCACGACACCCAGGGGTTGTCACGTTATCTGGAGAACTTTGTCAGTGCACATCCTGCCGACTGGTACTGGGTTCATAGACGCTGGAAACGTGCCGGGGAGATGTCCTGTGCCGCGTAATCCACTGTTTGAAGCCGCTCTGGTATTGTTTTTCCTGTTTGGATTGACAGCCATTATCGCTGCTGGCGGATTCGACCTCACACTCTCCTCGAAATTCTTCATCAGCAATGGCTGGCCGGTAGGCGAATTATTTCCCTGGAAGCTGTTATACCGTATAGACAGAACACCCGCCATTTTACTGGCAGCAGTCGGCCTTGGCGCCGCAGCGCTGTCGTACAGGTATCCGGCGTGGAGCCACTGGCGCAGGGGCGGAGTGTTCCTTGTTCTGTATCTGGCTCTGGGACCCGGTTTGCTGGTCAATGTTGTTTTCAAGGATGGCTGGGGACGCCCTCGACCCCGTGAAATAGCTCAATTCGGCGGCAGCAAGCAGTTTCTTCAGCCATGGCAGAAGGGTGTAAGTGGCCAGGGGCGCTCATTTCCTTCCGGCCATGCTTCGGCAGCATTTTTCCTGATCGCCCCTTTTTTCATCTACCGGCGGCGGAGTCCGCGATGTGGGCGGTATTGGCTGATGGGCGGCATCTCTTTCGGTATCCTTATGAGCTTCGCACGCATTACTCAGGGCGGCCACTATTTAAGCGATATTGTCTGGGCGTTTGGTATGGTATACCTGACTGGTCTACTGCTGTCTGCGGCCATGAGGATGGATCGCGAATACGCTCCCCCGGCACTTTCATAGCATCCGCCATGTTCTATCTGACCTATAACATCCTCTCGGTTTTTCTTCTGTTCCCGGTGTGCATCTATCATCTTTACCGTTCCGTCAGCCGCGGACGCCCACCCGCCTTTGCCGAACGTTTTGGTCTTCTGGACGGGAAAACCCTGGTACAAATCGCCGGACGCCGAGTAATCTGGCTGCACGCCGTATCTGTCGGCGAATCCATTGCCGCCAGACCGCTTCTCAAGGCCCTGCGCAGCCGCTACCCCGACAATGCCATAGTTGTTTCGAATACGACTGAAACCGGGCGTGGAGTCGTGTCGGGCTTTTCAGAACCTGACCTATGCATCTATTTTCCGTTTGACTTTCTTCCGGCTGTCCGCAGCAGCCTGAATCAAATCAACCCGGCGCTTATCATTATCATGGAGACCGAGATCTGGCCCAACTTTTCACGAGAAGCGAGGCGGCGCGGGATTCCACTCATCCTTGCCAATGGCAGGATATCGGATCGTTCGTTAAAAGGATATCATCGCTTCAGCTGGTTTTTCCGGCATGCCCTGGAACATTTTTCCAGGCTCTGCATGCAGACGGAGGCGGATCATGACCGGATTGTCTCTATAGGCGCGCCGGCCGCTCGAGTACAGACGATCGGCAACCTGAAGAATGACATACCCTGCCGACAGGTCGGGGATGACGAGATAGCTGAACTGCGCAGACGGTATTTTATTCCCGGACAGCTGCTGGTGCTTGCCGCCGGAAGCACTCATGCCGGTGAGGAACACTACCTGATCGACAGCTACCGTGAATTGCAAAAGAGTATCGATAACCTGTTTCTGGTTCTGGCACCGCGCCATCCCGAGCGGTCAGAAGAAGTTGCCGCACTGCTGGAACGATCAGGATTGCAGTTCCGGCGCGGCACGGCGCTGTCAGACACCAGAGAGTTCAGACATGGCGAGGTTTTGCTGGTCGATACGATCGGGGAGATGATGAACCTCTATGCCCTTTCTGATATAGCATTTGTAGGGGGCAGCCTGGTGCCGACCGGCGGACATAACTTACTGGAACCGGCTTCCGTGGGGATTGCAAGCGTCTTCGGCCCGCATATGGCCAATTTCCGAGAGATTGCCGGACTCGTGCTGCAATACGGGGCCGGAATACAGGTTGAGACTCCCGGGCAGTTAACAGACACCTGCCGGACGTTGATCACAAGCCCGGAGCTGCGGCAGGTGCTGGGGCAGAACGGCCTGAAGATGATGCGCGACAACGGCGGAGCGACCGGTAGACATATGGAGATCATCGGACAGTATCTATGAATTCCGCTTTCTCAACATACTGGCGCGAACGCGCCAACGGCATCCGCAGCGAGTTGCACGACCGACTCCTGATCCTTCTCCTGGTACCGTTTTCTCTGATATTCTCACTAATCCAGCGCTGCCGGGCCACCCTGTACCGAAATGACCTCCTGCAAACCCGCCGTCTGCCCTGCCCCGTTGTTTCGATCGGCAACATTACCGTCGGAGGAACCGGCAAAACACCGGTTACAGCCTATATTGCCCGGTTACTCATAGATCAGGGGTATAAGGTGGCTGTCCTGTCACGAGGCTACGGCGGTTCGCTCGAGGGGCATACCGTTATCGTCAGCGATGGCGCAACAGTTATGCTGGGCCCCGGGGAATGCGGGGATGAGCCTTATTTACTGGCAGCAACGATACCGGGACTGATGGTCGTAATCGGAACGGATCGCTTTGCAGCCGGCGAACTTGCCCTGCAGCAACTCTCTCCCGATCTGTTCCTGCTGGATGACGGATTTCAGCACCTGCAACTCCATCGTGACCTTAACATCCTGCTACTGGACCAATCCCGCCCCTTCGGCAATGGCTGGCTTCTTCCGGCCGGACTGTTACGGGAACCGTTCTCGGCTCTGCAGCGGGCCGATCTTGTTATTTATACCCGATGCCGACTGGAGCAGAGCGGCGCTTCACCGGTAGTAAATATTCCGCACTGTGCCGCCCGACACCGGATCACCAGTCTGATGCCGCTCTCGGGCGGCAATCATGTCACCGCAGCAAGCCTCACACAAAAAAAGCTGATTGCCTTTGCAGGCATAGCTGAACCGGCCCGTTTTTTTGATGATCTAAAAAATCTCGGGCTGAATCTGGTCCACACCATCAGCTTTTCTGACCACGCTGCCTATTCCAAGGCGGAATGTGCCAACATCATTGAGGCATTACAGAACTTCGAAGCCGAGTTCGCGATCACGACTGAGAAGGATGGCGTAAAACTCAGAGGGTTGGATCACAGTATGAATGAAAAGATCCTGCTGGCCCACCTTGATCTTAGCATCGATGATCCGGCCAGGCTGACGGACAATCTACGCAATTTACTTCAAAAATAGCGGTATTTGTGGCATGGTGTAGAAATTATTTCATCAGGAACGCGTGCCATGATCTCCGAAAAAAACCTCTCCATGCTGGCCTGTCCCGCCTGTAAAGGGGTCTTGCTCCAGGCCGCTAACGGGAGCGATCTGCTATGCCTCCCCTGCGACTTGAGCTACCCGGTCAGATACGGCATTCCGGTCATGCTGCGGGATGAAACCATAATAATTCAGGGTCAAGAGTCAAGGGGCGAGGTTTGTTGAAAGTCCCCGGCCATTCCTCAGTGCGAAAAATACTGATCCGGGCGGTCAACTGGGTTGGTGATGCGGTCATGACAACTCCGGCCATCGGGGTTATCCGGCAGCATTTTCCAAACGCCGAGATCACAATTCTGGCAAATCATCTGGTGGCACAGCTTTTTTCGCCTCATGACTGGGTTGACCGGGTCATCACCTTCGACCGCACCGCTCGGCATAAAGGTATTGCCGGCAGACTCAGATTGGCTGCCGAACTGCGCGAACATGCCTTTGACATGGCCATAATTATGCCGAATTCCTTCGATTCGGCTCTGGTTCCCTGGCTGGCTGGCATACCGTCAAGGATCGGCAAAAACAGCGACGGAAGAGGCCTGTTGCTAACTGAGTGTTACAGGCCAGAAAAAGGCGTTCCTGCTTGCCACGAGGTAGAGTATTACCTTCATCTGGTCCAACATTTCGGCATTGCAGGAGACATCCGGCAACCGCAGCTCTTCACAACCCCGGATGAAGCCGGGCAGGCAGCCCAGAAACTTCAGCAGCACGGCATACAGGCTGGCGATTTTCTGGTCGGCATAAATCCAGGCGCCGCATTTGGTTCGGCCAAGCGCTGGTATCCGGATCGCTTCGCGGAAGTCTCCAGACGCCTGACCCTAGAATGGTCGGCCAGGATCATCATTTTCGGAGGACCGCACGAGGTCGACATTGCTGCCGATATAGAAAAACATCTGGCAGGCAACTGCCTCAACATGGCTGGCAAAACCAGCATCAGGGAGCTGATGGCGCTCATCGGCAGGTGCAATTTCTTTGTTACCAACGACTCCGGCCCGATGCATATTGCGGCTGCATGTGGAGTTCCTTTGGTGGCAATATTCGGTTCAACAGATCATACCGGCACGGCTCCTTACAGCAAGAATGCAGTTGTCGTACGAAAAGAAATCCCCTGTGCACCGTGCAAGCTACGGGAGTGCCCTACAGACAGAGAGTGCATGTCTGCTGTTACGACAGAAGATGTAGTGGATTCCGCCAGAACGCTGCTAGATCGGATTAGGAGCTGACCAATGTCCAAACAGGACATCTATAACTCCAAAGAATTGAAATATTTCCAGGGCATGCGCAATGACGTCGTCGCCCTGCTTCCATCCGGTCCCAACAAGGTCTTGGAGCTTGGGTGCGGGGTAGGTCGTACGCTTCTCAACGCTCGCGAACAGGGAAAGGCATCCGAAATTGTCGGTATCGATATCATCCCGGCAACTGTTGAGCAGGAAAAGCTGGACAATTATATTCAGGCCGATATTGACAACCTGGAACTGCCCTACCCTGCAGGCTACTTTGACATCATTATCTGTGCCGACGTACTTGAGCATCTGGTTGATCCGTGGAGCGCGGTCTCAAAACTCGTACCCTTTCTGAAAACAGGAGGAACAATTGTCGCCAGCCTTCCAAATGCACGTGATTATCTGCTGTTTATTGCTGTTTTTGTCAGAGGCGATTTCCGCTACAACAGTGAAGGACTTTTCGATCGTGGTCATCTGCGCTTTTTCTGCAGGAAGAATATGCGGATCCTGTTTGAGCAGAACGGATTGCAGGATGTTTCTTTCTTCTTTAATCTGGCAAAACTGAGGAAACTGATCAGCATTGTTACGGTAGGTCTGCTGGACGAATTTCTTGTAAAGCAGTATCTGATTACCGCACGAAAACCGAAATGACGATAACTATAAGCGCCATACTTATAACGAAGAATGAAGAGCTGCGGATTGACGCCTGCCTGTCAAGCCTTGAGTGGGCGGACGAGATTATTGTGGTTGACTCCGGCAGCAGTGACCGGACACGCGAACTGTGCGAACGACAAAGCAGGGTAAAGTTCTTTGAGCTCCCGTGGGAGGGTTTCGGCATCCAGAAAAATCGGGCTCTGGACCGGGCATCCGGAGAGTGGATTTTTTCGATAGATGCAGATGAGATCGTATCACCCGAGTTGGCCGGAGAAATCCTCGACACGGTTCGGCACGCATCTTACGACGGGTATGTGCTGAAAAGAAAAAATTACTATCGCGGACAGTGGATACGGCACTGCGGGTGGTGGCCGGATCCGATCGTGCGGCTCTTCCGCAAAAACAAGGGCCGCTTTAATGACCGTCTGGTGCATGAGTCTGTCGAAATTCAGGGAATGACTGGCGAGCTGAAAAATCCGATTGAGCACCACTCTTTCCAGACTGCAGCTGACTTTATCCGCAAGGCCGACAGCTACTCCACTCTCGGCGCACAGCAGATGAAACTGCAAAACCGCAGTATTTCGGCCCTAGATGCCTGTACACACGCTTTTGCAACCTTTATCAAGGTCTATTTCTTGAAGGGTGGAATTTTTGACGGTCGTGCCGGTCTGCTGATAGCCGTATCGAACTCGATCGGCGTTTTCTACCGCTACATCAAATATCTGGAGTTACACGATTCACAGGCAGACCAGAACTTCAACTAACCGGGACAGGAACATTTCATGTCAGATCATGTTCATAATCTTTCGAAAAAAGAGATCAAGGAATTCGCAGTCAGGAAACGTGCTGCGGGAGAGTTTTACAATCTTGAAGTGCCACATCTCGAGGATAACTTCCGTGGCTCCATTGATCGTTTCTGTGATATCGCCTTTGCTTTCAGGAGTTCCCGGCGCGTGCTGGATGTGGCGTCCGGTGACGGCTTGCTGCTGGCACTTCTTAAGCTGCTGGGCCATGATGTGTATGCTGTTGACCTGTTTGACCATACCGGCGATGATATCTACATCCGGCATGGCATTAACTTCCGGATTTGCAATATTGAGGCTGATGCCTTGCCGTTTGAATCTGAATATTTTGATGCCGTGAGCTGCTGTCAGGCCCTGGAGCACTTCACGCACTCTCACCTGCCGCCGGTTCTGGAGATGAAGCGGGTTCTGAAAGGCGGCGGGATCTTCGAACTGGATGTCCCGAATGCGACCTGTTTTCGAAATCGTTATCGCATGATGCGCGGCAAGCACATCACCTATGACTACAGACACCATTACCTGCAGGCAGAACCGGTATCTTACAATGGCAGGGAATATTACCCGCATCGACATAACCGCGAATTCACGATAAGTGAGCTGGTAACGCTTCTTGAAGAGGCGGGCTTCAGGAACATCAACGCCGCTTTTTTGATTTCCAGGCGCTATCGGATCGGTTTCGATAAAATAAAATATCTGGGGACGGTCATAAAGGATTCAATCCCGCAGCTCCGAAAATCCCTGATCGCCTTTGCAGTAAAGTAATATTCAGAGACCGAAGTGAATGGTAATGGATTTGGAAACAAATTGTCTCGTGTCAAGGTGTCACGGTATTATCGCTATACCATGCAGTTCCTCGTGTAATTCCAGATGAAGGATTAAATGATGCGCATAGCAATTGTACCTGCGGTCTATAACCGTCCCGACATGCTTACAGCCTTCTTTGAAGGCTATCTTGCCCAAGATTATCGAGATTTCGAGATCATTGTGGCCGATGATGGATCAAGTATCGAAACCAAAAAGGTCGTTGAAAATTATACAAAAAGAGCCCATTTTCGCATCGCGCACGTCTGGCAGGAGAATACTGGATATCGTGCCGCTACAATCCGGAACAAGGCAGTGGCTCAGAGCTCGGCTGAATACATTATTTTTACCGATCAAGATTGTATTCCACAACCGGATTTCATATCGAATCATGTGCGTTTAGCTGAGCGCGGGTGGTATGTGCCTGGGAATAGGGTATTATTGGCTCAGAACTTCACCCAGCAAATACTGAAAGACTCCGAATTCATTCACGCTTGGCCAATAACCCAATGGCTTGTAAGGCGACTGCATGGAGATGTAAATCGTCTACAACCGTTGATAAAACTGCCGGCAGGAGTGTTGCGAAAGCTTCATCCCAAACGTTGGCGCGGGGCCAAGACATGCAATCTTGCTGTATGGCGGAACGACCTGATCCAGGTGAATGGCATGGACGAATCCTATACCGGCTGGGGAATGGAGGATTCCGATCTCGTTATTCGCTTGTTGCGTGCTGGAGTGCTTCACAAGAGTGGGCGCTTCGCGGCCCCGGTTCTGCATTTGTGGCACAAAGAAAGCGACCGTTCTAAACTCGAAGAGAACCAACTACGCCTGCAACAAGTTCTGAGCGCCACTCACATTCGCGCACTCAAAGGCATCGATCAATACCTTTAGCCAATAGGTGATATGTTGAACAACGAAAATGGGACTTTGGTCATTGGCGGTGCGGGCTATATAGGTAAGCACCTAGTGCACAAGCTAGTTGCCACCGGGCGACGTGTGACTGTACTGGGCCGTAAAGCGGTTCCTGTGTGCGATTTACCTCAAGGTGCTACATATGTAAAGGGAGAATTTGCCCAGCTAGATTTAATAAGCGGTTTGCTTGATCATCATAAGGAAATAATCCATCTAGCTTATGCCACTGTACCGAACACATCCTTCGAAAATCCTTTGTCGGACCTGCTGCAAAATTTGCCCCCCACGGTGCAGTTGTTCTCTGAAGTATCTGACAGGGGAGGAAAGCTATTGTTGGTTTCATCCGGAGGGACTGTGTATGGTGAAGCGATAGAATTGCCCATAAAAGAAAATCACCCTACCAAACCAATTTCTCCTTATGGAGTCACCAAACTGACCTTGGAGAGCTATGCATATCTTTATGCTAAAACGCATGGGTTGCGGTTCATCTGTGTTCGTCCGGCGAATGCATATGGTGTGGGGCAACGGCCCGGTGTCGGACAGGGATTCATTTCCACCGCTATGGCCTCGGCAATGCGTAGCGAATCCATCAACATATTTGGCCAGATCGGAACTGTGCGCGATTACCTATACGTCAGTGACCTTGCGAACGGTATTGTCAGTGCCATGGAAAAAGGTCGTCTGTCGGAAACTTACAATCTTGGTTCGGGGGCAGGCCTTTCCAATATGGATGTGATCGAAGCAATATCACCACTAATGCGGGAATTAGGTTGTGAAGTCCGCATCGAACATCTCCCAGAACGGGCTTTTGATGTTAAAGCAAATGTACTGGATTCAACAAAATTACGCACAGATACCGGATGGGAACCAGAGATCGGCTTTGAACAAGGGTTACGCCTTACACGCGAATGGTTAAAAGCCTTCCATGACTGAGGCGCGGATCCATAAAACTTTAAACAGTGCTGCTTCCTTCCAGACTGTAAGTTCAATTCTGGTCTGCTCTATACGTTTGATCGGTGATGTTATTTTGACAACCCCGCTCATCGGTCTGCTAAAAGGAAAATATCCTGCTGCCGCAATAGACATTCTGGTGGCATCCGGCACTGGCAGCTTTCTGGAGCGCGACCGGCGGATAAGACGCATTTTAACAGTCCCGTCCAAACAGGTTGAGGAGACCAAAACCTCGGGTGTAACACATACATCCTTGTTGCAGCTTTTTCAGCGCTATGACATCGCTATCACGATGAACGCCTCAGACAGGGGCAATCTGGCTGCAATTTGTGCCGGCAAAAAAGAGCGCATCGGTTTTTATGAAAACAACGGGATATTGAAATCCGGCTGGAAAAAATTGTTTTTGAGCAAACCGCTCCACTACAACACTTCAGAACATATCATCATGCATTCAAGACATGTAGCTGAAGCCTGCGGCATTGACGTTGAAAAACTTGAAGTCGCCATATACTGGAATGAAAGTGACACAAGTAAAGTTGGAGAATCGCTGAAAAATGTCGGTTCCGAACAGCGATATTTCGTCATTCATCCGTTTGCACGCTGGGAGTACAAGTACTGGGACATGGATGCGGTTGTGCGCCTGAGCGATATGATAGCCTCCAGATATGAACTTATACCAGTATGGACGTCTTCGCCGGACCCTGCCGAATGTGCCGGGCTGCACAAATATTCGGCAAAATGCACTATCAAACCAAAGGTCATCCCGGGGATTTTTTCACTTAATCAGATGGCCTGCCTAATTGAGGGGGCGGCCCTTTACATCGGCTTAGACACAGCTGTGACACACATTGCAGCTTCGACTGGCGTACCGCTGGTTGCCCTGTATGGTCCAACCGAAACTTACCGCTGGTTTCCATGGAACAACTCTGGCACTCTCGACCAGTTGCAAAAATGTCCACGCGGAAATCATCGTAATGGGAACACAATACTGATCCAGAATGAGTGCCGGCACCCCAACTGCATCAGGCCGCAGTGTACCAACCGCTGCATGCAGAGAATTTCAGTCGATGACGTTTTCACTGCCGCTGAAACGCTTCTGCAGGAAAACCTGACCAACCGTCATACGTCAGGCAGAGAAACAAGCGCGTAAAATATGTCCGATAGACTGTATGACATAGCATTCGTAACTGTTAACTACAACACCTGCGAGTTGGTACGGGAAATGCTCTGCTTTCTAAGATCCGCTTCTTTGCCGTTTTCTTACAAGCTGGTGGTGGTTGATAACAAATCAAGTGATGACTCTCATAAATTTCTGTCGACGCAGGATGATATTCTGTATATTCAGGCCGGTGAGAATCTGGGGTATGGCAGAGCCATAAACAGGGGAATTCAGGCGGTTGAAAGTCGATATTTATGTGTACTGAATACGGATGTCATCCTGAGCTGCGAAGCACTGATCAAGCTTTGGGAATTCATGGAACAAAGCCCTGATGCCGGTGTAGTTGCGCCACGTATAACCAACAATAACGGTTCCACCCAGGGATTTATCTATTACCGGACAACACTTGCCATTGTATTCAACACACTTAACCGGATCCGAACCAGTTGGCTTAAGATGAAATTGTCTCGCACATCAAAGCCAATGAGGGTTGACGGAGTGCTCGGCGCTTTTTTTATTATCAGAAGTTCTTTAGTTACTGACGGCAGGCTTTTCGATGAGAACTTCTTTTTCTATTTTGAAGACACCGATCTGGCGCACCGTCTTTTCGAGTCAGGGGTAAAGTGTTATGTGCTGCCGCAACAATCGATAATTCACCTGGGTGGTTCCTCAACCTCGCTTGAGGCCGCCAGGATATTTTTCAAAAGCAAGAGCATCTATCTAAACAAGCACTATGGCAGTTCTTTTGCAAAAGCCATTCTCATGCTTGACAGGGTCCGGTTGCGTATGAAACTTGTCAAATATTCTTTCCTGCAGCTTTTTACCTCTTCCGCAAATGTGGCACGGAAAAAGGAATACTACGTCAGCATGCAGCATGCGCTGGATTTTGAGGAGTAACACCTGTGATTGACCCCACCGCAACCCGATGCGCGTCCTGATTATCAAGACTTCCTCTCTGGGAGATATTATCCATGCACTGCCGGTGCTGGATTTTCTGCACAAGGCTTCTCCAGGGATACAGATCGACTGGGTTGTGGACGCTAACTTCAAGGAGCTGCTTGAAGGGAATCCCCTGCTTTGCAAACTCCTCATTTTCAACGCCGGTACTTGGAAAAAACAGCCGTTTGCAACCCGAACCCGGCTCGAGGTCACCGAACTGTGGCATGAATTGCGTCAGGGCGGCTATGATATCGTTTTTGACATACAGGGCAACCTGAAAAGCGGGCTGATCGGACTGGCAAGCGGGGTAAGTAAACGGGTCGGTTTTCCGATTGAGCGGCTTCAAGAGAAAATCAATGCCTGGTGCACGACTCAAAAAGCCCCGTATTCGATCAAGGACAACCATGCAGTACTGCGCTGTCTGGGCGCTGTTAATGTCCCGTTTGGTCTGCTTTATCGGGAAATGGAACCGGTTTCTGATATTTCCACCAGTATCGAAGATAATGAATTTATCAGCACATTGCTCGCCAATATATCCGGCGGTAGAAAAATTCTGTTCCACTGCGGCACCACATGGCAGACAAAATTCTGGCATCATGACGGCTGGGTTGCACTGGGTAACCGGCTCACCGACCGCTATCCCGGTTTGACAATCCTGTTTTCCTGGGGTTCCGATAACGAGAAGTACATGGCGATGCAGATTGCTTCACTAATCGGAAACAGCGCAGTTGTTCTTGATCGCTACCCGCTTAAAAGATTTGCAGCACTGCTGAAACAGGTCGACCTAGTTGTCGGTGCGGATACCGGACCTGTGCATCTTGCTGCTTCGGTCGGCACCCCGACAGTGTCGTTCTATCGATCCAGTGATGGCTCGGAAAGTGGACCGCGCGGCAGCCACCATGTTATATTGCAGTCGCCCTTGCCATGCACTCGCTGTTTTAAAACATCCTGTCCGCAGGATCTGGAATGCCGCAGCAGTATAAAAGTCGACGACCTGTTTTCTGCGGCCTGCAGGCTGCTTGACAGGAATTATCCATGTTGAAAGGACAACATCATTTATGCTATCTGCACTCGAACTTGCTAATCTGGAAGAGACCTTTGACCGTTATCTGACGTTCTGGCATAGTGATCCGGTTCAGTATGATTCGCTTGGAATCGCCGTCAATCCGATCGCCCTCGAACTGGCCTGGCGCAACTACCTGCTCTGGCACGAGGAGGACAAAGCCCGGCGAACTGATGTGGATGACAGTGTCATCGCTACGGTCAAACGGGCCATAGACAAACTGAATCAGCAACGAAATGACCTGATCGAAAAGCTGGATGAAGCAATTCTGGCCGAGATCATACGGGTAACTTCAGCTTCAAAAACTGGAGCAATCAACTCCGAGACCCCCGGCAGCATTGTTGACCGGATATCAATCATGTCGCTCAAGATTTATCATATGGATGAGGATAGCCGCCGCAGTGACATCGACGATGAACATCGTCAACGCTCACTGCATAGACTGGCCGTGCTGAAGCTTCAACGCAGCGATCTGTACAAGGCGCTGGACGAACTGCTGACCGACTACATAACCGGCAAAAAAACTATGAAGCTTTACAAGCAGTTTAAAATGTACAATGATCCCGCCCTGAATCCGGAACTGTACAGGGCGCGTCAAAATACATGATAAAGATTCTTCTCATAAGACTAAGTTCACTGGGTGACATCATCATGACCACCCCGGCCATTCGTGCTGTGAGAAACCGCTATCCGGATGCACAGATTGATTTTGTAGTCTACGACAGGTTTGCTGCCGCACTTGCCCACCACCCTGAAATGAACAGGCTCTTTCTGCTGCCCAAGAAAAAATTGAAAGAGCAGTTAAGTGGAAAGCATTTTGGCCAGTTCTGGAATACGCTGCTTGATTTCATTTCTGATTTACGATCAACCGATTATGACTACATAATTGACCTTCATAATGTCACCGAAAGCGCTTTAACGGCCATTGTTGCCCGGGGCGAGGTCAAGGCCGGCCACAAAAAACAGCTGCTTTCTATCTTTTTTAAGATCCGTTCGGATTTTGATGTCGGATTTGAGACGGCGGCACTTCATTCGGCCGAGACCAACCTTCTGTCGCTGGTTGATGCCGGCTGCCTGAATAAAGCTGATCTTCCTGGGAAACCAAAGCTGGAGTTTTTCGTCCCTGCCGAAACTATTCGGGAAGTTGACGAATATCTTGCTCAACAGGGGCTTCAGGGCAGGCTGATAATGGGAGTGAATCCCTGTGCTTCTTATGATTACAGAAGGTGGAGTGCCGAACGGTTTGCGGCGGTTGCAGATTTTTTGGAAGAAACATACGGCTGCACAATATTATTATTCGGAAGCCCGGCCGAACAGCCTACTGTTCGACAGGTCATGACAGCCATGAAGAGCCCAGCCGTCGACACGTCCCACCTTAGCGCTTTCCAGGCTTTTGAATTGATCCGTAGGCTACGGCTGTTTGTAACCAATGACTCGGCACCGATGCACATAGCTGCAGCAATGGGTACTCCGCTCGTAGCGTTGCACGGACCTATCAATGTGAAAAAATTTGCCCCTTTGTCGGATGTGGCCCGCAGCATAACCAAAGACCTGCCCTGCCTGCCATGCAAGAAAGTATCGGAATGCACCTCACAGATCTGCTTTGATCAGGTCACCGTGGAGGAGGTCTGTCAGGCGTGCCGCGATCTTCTAGACTCGCTGCCGGTAACAACCCCATGAGTCTGCACCGTTTTTCCCGCACTGAACTACTGATCGGATCTGAAGGGCTTTCAACTCTCGCCGCACGAAATGTCATGATCTGCGGCATCGGCGGAGTAGGCAGCTACGCCGCCGAAGCTCTCGGGCGCGCCGGAGTTGGGCATATCACACTGGTCGACTTCGATGATATCGGTCTGACCAATGTCAATCGCCAGATTCATGCCCCTTCCAGCACTGTCGGTACATCCAAGGTTGAATCCATGGCTGCAAGGCTTAAAGACATTAATCCTGCCGCAGAAATCGTACCGGTCAAGGCGTTTTTCTCATCAGAAAATGCCGGACAGCTTCTTACTCCCAGTCCTGATTATGTGCTGGATGCCATCGACCACTTCACCGCTAAGGCGTCCCTGATAAAATTCTGCCGCAATCTTAACATACCGGTTATTTCAAGCATGGGAGCGGCCAACAAGCTCGATCCGACCAAAATTCATGTGTCTGACATAGCAGCTACACGCAACTGCCGCATGGCTCGCAGTATGCGCAGGATTCTGCGTGAGGCCGGTATTGCCGAGGGAGTACAGGTGGTCTACTCCACCGAGGAGCACCGTGAACTTAATGCAGATACTGCGTACTGTGGTACTAACTGCATCTGCCCCAACCGGGATAATCAGGTATTCAGCTGCGAACATCGCCGGGTAATTCTGGGCAGCATCTCCTACATACCGTCGATCTTCGGATTAACCATGGCCGGGGTGGTTATCAATAATCTGCTGGAAGCATCCCGGCAGTAATTATCTCAAATTTTTTATTTTAACGGAAATTTGTGATGTTTTCTATTGACAAGCCCTAGAAATAAAGGGTAACGTCCGTACAACCTCGCGTTAGTTTCCCGGCACTCGAACTGAAACCCCTTAGACATCTTCGTACGCTGTTTTAATCGGACTTCTATTTAAGCACTCATAAATTTTCTACCAGCAGAGAGTTCCCGGCCAAGGCAGGTTCCTTTAGTTAGCCCCCTAAAAAACTATTCGATACTATCCAAACCATGTAACGAAGAAAATTGTTAAAAACACCCATATCACGAAGCACTTCGCGCAGGAGATCAGATGAATTTACAGGAACTTAAAGGCAAGAAAATCAGCGAGCTTAACACAATTGCACGTGAGCTCAACATTGAAGGGGCATCCAGCCTGCGCAAGCAGGATCTTATCTTTGCCATTTTAAATGCCCAGACCGAGCAGAACGGTTCGATCTTCGGCGAAGGAGTTCTCGAAACTCTGCAGGATGGTTTCGGTTTTCTGAGAGCCACCGACTACAACTACCTGCCGGGCCCTGATGACATCTATGTTTCTCCCAGCCAGATCCGCCGTTTCAACCTGCGAACCGGCGATACCGTTTCGGGCCAGATCAGGCCTCCCAAAGAGGGGGAGCGTTATTTCGCCCTGCTGAAAGTGGAAGAGGTCAATCACGAATCGCCGGAAGTCGCCCGTGACAAGATACTTTTTGACAACCTGACACCGCTCTATCCGCTGGAAAAACTGAAACTTGAAACAACCCCGGACAACATGCCGATGCCCGTTAACGAAATGGTCGCCCCGAACCGAATGGGGCAACCCGGCCTGAACCTGGCCCCCCCCCCCCCCCGGAAAACCCACTCGACCCCAAAAAA
>CAZUGI010000004.1:0-56413 GCA_964619855.1 uncultured Geobacter sp.
CAAAATGATGCTCAAAATAGTACGTGAAAATCCGCTGTTCTAGTCATGACCCTTTGTTTATTATGAGATCTCGTCGACCGGCTGAATAGTTATTAAAAGCAGCAATACATCATCAAAAGGTGCCTTTCATTGGGTACGGACTGGACATGGGCCAATACATAATCCGAGGCGACTCGGTTATGTGCAGAACGACTTGAGAAATCAGGGCTTTTTTGTTTGTTGAGGTTCACATTTCGGAACCAATAATCCCGCTCGTAAAATGAAATATCTCGGGTATAAATTCGCGGAAATCACTTTGCAGGCCCTCATGATGACAAAGCAGCTCTGCTTCGCTTCCATTCAGGGGATTGGACCGTGTAACACGGCGGGATAGTCGGCTGAGGGCACTGCCGATGCCTTCGACCGTGCCATAGGAAGGCAACAGTTCTTCAAAAATGATCGGCACAAGACGATGCATCTCTTCCGGCAGACAGTCTCGGTGCTTCTCAATAACTGTACGACTTCTGGCGAGGTAATCGGAGAGCGGTTCCTGACACCATATACTCCAGTCATTAAACAGATAATAGTCATAGAACATATCCACCATCACACCGCGATAAAGGCCATAATCAGGCGAGATGCGTTGCCGGCTTTGCCGGAAAAGTGGATGGTTACCGGCATACGAGTCTATCCGCCGGTGCAGCGCCACCCCCTGGCAAATCCGTGGTGAGAAGCGCTCCTGCAGGTGCCCTTTAACAAAATCACCCATGAAGTTGCCAACCAACAGTTGTTCATCGTTACCAGAGAGAAGCATATGAAACAGGAAATTCATGGGCGGTTTTTCGGAGAAATAAGAAAGGTGAAACGTTGAAGTTGGGTTTCCGGTGTGTCATGCCCCTGCTCCATGAATGTGACCTCTCCGCTATGGCTTACGAGTATCACGGTAGTTGAGCGGGTTCCATAGGTATCGCCCTTGATAAAAAGCGGCGACAGGAATCGCTCCCGTTCCGGACCGATGCCGGTGTCGGGGAGCAGATTGCAGGCAAATGGTTCGGTATCTGCAAGTGCCAGGAGCAGTTTATCGGTGAGAGGTTCCGGCTGTTGAAGGATCCGCGTCAGTCGCTCTTTTGCAATAACAGCCTTGGGCCAGTTGGTGTCTAGCAGGTGGTTGGAAAGAGCATGAAGTCCAGTAACAACAGGGCCGGACGAACCTCCCCGATTTGTGAAGTAGTGCAGTTCCCTGCAGTTGCCATAGAGCAGATTGAATCCGTCATAGCGGTTACCTGATTTTATCAGGTGAGCACGCAGATCATCCGGCGTCATACTCTCATCGCTCAGATAGTCAGCCACAAGCAACCCGCGGGATGGCGGGTCTGTTACCTGCAGCCGTGCATCACGGTAGTTGGTGATAGCAGCCAGCTTCCCGCTGGTTGTGACTCCGATCCAGGTGCCTCCCGCCTGCCGATCACGCCCTGCCAGCACATGAGGCGTATTTTCCCAATAACCGGCAGGAGTTGTTTCCCGGTCAAGGTACTCGTCCCGGTTGGCAACCATTATCAGACTGTAGCGTGGATGACTATCTATGGCAAAGGCGATCAGGCACATGCGGCTAACGTTTCCTCACTGTGAGATTGAAGTAAGGCTTGCAGTTGCCGGATGAAGCTACCAACAGCCGCAAAATACGCTTCCTGATTGGCACCCATGATGGTGTTGTGGTCGCCCCTTTCAAAGACGATCAGCTCCTTTGGCTGATGTGCCCAATCATAGAGTCGTTCGGCGTGGGAAACCGATACCAGATCGTCATTGCGGGTATGCATTACCAGCACACGACCTTTGAAGGCTGCAATCTTCTGCTGTTGATTGAGGTAGCGGCTTACTGATGCACGGAGTGTTTCCAGAGTCGCCCCTATTTCACGCGGTTCAATACGAACCAGTATGCGCTCCAAAGGATCGGCCAGGCCACTCTCAATTATCAGGCCTGCAGCTTCGGGGTAGAGTGACGCTCCATGCAGCGCATAGAGCGAGCCAAGAGAGCGTCCGAAGAAAATGATGCGTTCCGGTGGCACCCTGGATGCAGCTACAATCAGTTCTACATCTTCCAGCATCGCGGCGAGGGCCGGCACACCACTCGACATGCCATAACCACGGTACTCCGCCAACAGCAGGTTGGCTCCCAGTCCTGTTACTATCTCTTCAAACTCCCCGAGATAATCAAGGACAGACTCGCCATTACCATGAAAGTGAATAATGGTCGGGGCATCAGTGTTGACACGGCAGAAGCGGCAACCAAGCCTGAAACCATCCCCTTCTACAAAAAACGGCTCTTCGAAGTGATTAGGCCAGGGGTAGAAATAGCGACTGGCAAGTATTGGGTGGTCAAGATATTGATCGTTCATATCGGAAGTATCCACAAGTTTCTATGGCTGACTTATATCCATTTTTCATGCGCTTTCTTTCCGTGAACGCGCTCATAGGCTTTGCAGAACGGGCAAATATCCTGCTCTACGTTCTTTACAAAGTCAAACACCATCCCCTTCTGATGGTAACGGGCATGGAGGCAGGCCGGGCACATTTTGCATATCTTTGCCAGAGTTTTATCCAGAGCTGAAGGTTCCTTGCTGTTCATACGCTTAACCGCGGCGGTTTTATGTTTCCGTGTACTTTTCATGGTTGCCAGAGACACCTTAAATATCAATACGTTATAAACAAAACTCATTCTGTGTCCGTCTGCTCCACTCCAGCTTCAAATCAACTCTCTGGCAGTCAGCTCAGCCTTGAGCCAGGCATAGACCACCGGGGCAGCCACCATACCAACCATGCCAAAGAGCGCCTCCATAAACAGCATGGCGCAGAGCAGTTCCCAGGCACTTGCGTGCACCTCTCCACCTACTATGCGGGCGTTAGCAAAGTATTCCAGTTTATGAATCACAACTAAAAACACCAGTGAACCGACCCCAACCTGCGGAGACACCCCCAGACTGATCAACACGATGGCCGCATTTGAGATAAGATTGCCGATTACCGGGATAAGGCCGCCTACGAATGTAAGCGGAATCAGCACCGTTACAAGAGGCAGATGGACGCCACACAACGGCAGGATTATCAGCAGATAGATTACTGTCAGCAGGGTGTTAAGTGCCGATATCTTGATCTGGGCAAATACGACCTTGTCGAATGCTTCTGCCAAAGTCTGGCTCCGGGCGTGCAACTCGGAGGCCAGTGGCGGCCATTCATGGCTCTTGTCGAAAACATGAAGAGCTGCCATGCCGCCTACGACCATGCCCAGCATGATATGGGCGAATGTCTTGAGGCCCGCCATTCCCGCCGAGGATATCTTGTGACTGTTTTCATGCAGGGCTCTACCCAGTTGATCGCGCAAATCATAAACAGAGTCGGGCAGCATGGAAGTGATGCCGGCGGGGAGTGTCTGCTTGAGTTTTTCCAGCGCTTCAGCCCCCGATACCAGCAGGGCGGCCATGCCTTGATTACCACGAAGAAACGACCAGAGTCCGAAGATAATTCCGAACACCAGTAGCATGACAATGATCATCAGGACGCCAAGCGCTATCTCATGGGCGACTCTGCTCCAATGGGCCGGCAGCCGTCGGGCCAGCTTGACTGTCAGGACATGCACAGCCAATCCGGCGAAGACCGCCGGTAACAGATGAAAATGCAGTACCAGAGGAACCGAGAGTGCCGCCAAAATATAACTTGTCATCATCGGAGTCGTCATACAGAGCTCTCCTTCAGTAAAATTTCCTTATTGCTGGATCATCAGCGCAACAGGCCTATAAATCCAGTATTTGCCACAGGTGACTTTATTGAGATTGATATCTCCCTTGGTTACACTTCTATTGCCTCTTACGTTTTGATGAGCCAGTGTATAGTGTTTCTTGCCAAGAACTTTGTAGATAACAGCCGTATGGTCCGGCGCACCGAAGGTTTGACGCCAGAGATACCATTCTGTATACTTCACATCGCAGAAAATTTCCTTCATATTTTAGCATTATGTAATGCATGAGCCGAATCAAGGGGATATCTTTTATGAGAAGAAAACATTTAAGAATCAAGGTTGAAGTACAATGCCTCCTGATGGGACTTGATGGTGTCAGTTATAAAGCGTTACTGGATGATATCTCGCTGAGCGGTGCGTCGGTTAAAGTGGATGCAGGCACGCATTTTAAGATTGGTGACATGTGCGACTTGATGTTGAGTGACGAATCTGCGAAATATCCCATTAAACACTCCGGTAGAATAGTCCGGGTCGATTCTGGAATTATCGGGGTGATTTTTCTCCGGTGAGGGCAAAGCTCCCTCGCTAAAAATGTGTCCGAAGCTTCGAAAAACTTTTCCGAACGGACTTGGTTCACGCCTTACCCAGTTTATTTTCAAGCCTCTCGATAACTTCGGCAACGGTTCCTTCAATATCATCCCCGTACGCCGTGAAATACAGATATTGACCTGAGTGGTGTGACCAATCCAGATTTTCCACCCGTAGCGGTTCAAGCAGGGACTCAATTTTCTCATAGGATATGAACGGATCCCCATCCGGCCACTTTCTGTCCAACCTTGCCTGCTGTGCGTCTGACAATGGTATCCGGTATGTTATCGAATAAACCTCTGCCTTCATGGCGCTCCCTCCTTTGCTTTCATTACAGCGTGCACTATCATAACAAAGTTGTTTTCTGCTGGAATATTTTTTAATCATTCCTTGTTTGACGAGCACTGTTTTTCCGCGTATAGACTCGGACTGTTATATGCGTAATTACGTTGGACAGCAGGGGATGTCCCGGATTTATCCCATTGCGAACAGGAGGTTAAGGCTGTATGCCAACACTCAAAATCGGTGAGCTGCTTATCAAAAATAATCTGGTCAGTGAATTACAGGTCGCTGAAGCCCTTTCTCAAAAGATGCATCATCCGAAACTGACATTGGGGCAGCTTCTCTGCCAGATGGGTTACATAAAGAAGTCAGAGCTGGAAACCATTCTGGATAACTTTAACAAACGCCAGAAAATCGGTCATCTCCTCGTTTCCCGCGGGGTCATTGATGAAAAGAAGCTGAACTACGCTTTGTCCGTAAGCAAGGAAGAAAAAAGTCAACTGGGGCAAACCCTGATCAAGCTGCAATATATCGAAGAAGAGCATTTGGCACAATGCATTGCCTCGCAATATGATCTCCCTTTTGTTTCCTTGAAGAATCTGCATTTGGGGCCGGGGCTGGCAGGTTTCTTTAATTACAATTTTGCCAAACGTCACAAGATTGTGGCAATTCACCAGGTTGGGCAGACCATAACACTGGCAATGGCCTTTCCGCTTTCAAAGCAGGAGCTCGCGGATATCGAGAGATCTGCAAAAATTATCGTGAACCCTGTAATCGCTCCCGAAAGCGAATTGGAACGCGTTCAAAAGGCCGTCTACCATAAGTCATCTGAAGGCAAGCATATACAACAGGAGCATCTGCAAATTGAACTGTACGACGAGCAGCCAAAAGAACGTAACAAGTCAAAGTACATTGATGACGTTATTGACGCTGAAGCAGAGAATCTGCTCAAACTGATAGTAACTAACGGCATCAAAAGGCGAGCCAGCGACATTCATCTAGAAAGGTCTGAAACCGGACTGGCTGTGCGCTATCGAATTGACGGTGTTGTCCAGACTCTCAATACTGGAAACAGTGCCGGAGCTTTTAACAAACATTCCCGTGCGATTATATCAAAAATAAAAGTCCTTTCCGAAATGGACATCTCTGAAAAGCGCAGGCCACAGGACGGTAGTTTCAAGCTGCAGGTCAACACTCAGGGAAGCGTCAGACGGGTCGATTTCAGGGTATCAACGCTATTGACACAAAATGGTGAAGATGTCGTGATGAGAATTCTTGATAAGCGGGGTCTGCCGTTCTCGTTGAGTGCTCTTGGAATTGTACCGCATGTGGTGGAAGCCATTAAGTTTGAGCTGGATATTCCAACCGGTATTTTTCTCGTGACCGGTCCGACAGGATCCGGCAAGTCCGCGACCCTTCATTCGCTGCTGGCGCACATAAATTCTCCGGCAGTCAAATCATTAACAGTAGAAGATCCGATCGAATACTCTCTGGAGGGGGTTCGTCAAGCCGAAGTAAATGAGTCCATCGGCAATACATTTTCAAAAATTCTGCGTACTTTTTTGCGTCAGGATCCGGACAACATAATGATCGGCGAGATTCGTGACCTGGAAACCGCAGTTCTGGCGGTTCGAGCTGCTCTGACCGGGCATACTATCCTCACATCACTACATGCCAATGATTCTACCAGTGCCGTAACTAGGCTGCTGGATATGGGGGTCGAACCGAACTTCATCACCTCAACGCTGCGCGGCGTTATTGCCCAGCGACTGGTGCGCATCAACTGTGAAGCATGCAAAGAGCCTTACGAACCGGGAGAGAAACTCCTCAAACGTTTTGCTTTTACAGATATCGGCAAGTTGAAACTGTTCCAGGGCAAAGGGTGCCCGGCCTGCAGTTTTACCGGCTATAATGGCCGAGGACCAATCGTGGAACTGTGGATTCCAACTCCCGATGAATTGATGCTGATCAATACACGTCCCGACGGACGCAAGCTGCGCGAGCACGTTTTTGGTGACAGCAACAATCGGACATCCATGCTGGAAGACGGTTTAAGACGCGTCAGATTCGGTGAAACAACACTAGATGAGTTACTTAGGGTTGTTCCCCACTCCCAGTTTGCAGAGCACTCAGCTTTCAGCACCGACTGAATGCAACATGAATTCAACTGATAGGCACCAAACAGTGGCATATTCCCTTTAGTTTCGCACTTTATGGATATGAGAACCACGATACGTTTGCCGGCAAAACGACATGCAAAGGAGAACAGGGTCACATGAAAGTGTTGATTGATTTATGCATTGTCCCGATCGGTGTCGGAGTATCCCTTTCCACATACATAGCTGCCTGCGAAAAAGTGCTGACTGAAGCCGGACTGAAGACCTCGCTGCACTCTTACGGCACGAATATCGAGGGGGGGTGGGATGATGTCTTTGCCGCGGTAAAGCGTTGCCATGAAGTCGTACATGAAATGGGAGCGCCCCGGATCACCACGACCATCAAGCTGGGAACCAGGACAGACCGGGACCAGAGCATGGAAGACAAGCTACGGAGCGTTCGGGAGAAGCTTTGAGAGACGTCGCCAAATCAAATATCCGGAGGAGTACATGAAAATGAAACTATGGTTTCATATTCTGCTGTCCGCACTATTCATATTCTGCGGCTCGGTGACATTTTCGTCCGCCGACGAGCCGATGAAAAAAGTAAAGGGCATTCAGGCAAAGGGGGATCACAGGGTTTCTCTGAATATCTACAGGAACAAGGACAGTTCCGTCTACGAGTTCAGGGCCTTAAACAGCGAATCCGAACAATTTTCAATCAAACTTTTCATGGAGCTTGAAAACCTTCAGTCGAGTGAGCCTCTGCCGTTCAAGGGGGTGCTGGAAGGGAATATGACCTCTGAAGTGCCGGTTCTGAAGCTCACGAAGATCGCTATGGAGGAGAAAGGCAAGTATAGCAAACTGAGCTTCAAGGTGAATCCCAAAAACCCGCCCAGAGCTGATTCGCAGGATCTGGTCTTCAACAAGATCAAATCCATTGACGCACAGGGCGGCCCGGATGTCACCATGTCGATCTATAAGAGCAGCGACGGTGCGGTGCATGAGTTCAGGGCGCAGAACCGTGATTCGATGACGTACGGGATCGAGGTCTCAATGAATCTCGAGAATATGAAATCAACCGGACAGCTCCCTTTTACCGGAACCCTTGATGCGGGGATGTCCTCAGAAAAACCTCTGTTCCGTGTATCAAGGATAAACATGGATGAGCCTTTTCATTACAAAAAGCTGGCCTGGTACCTTACACCAGCCGGCAGTTCTGATGACAGGCCCGTACTTCATACCGGCGTCTACACCTATCCATGGCCAAAAGGGAAAAGCTTCACGATTGACAACGCCTATAACGGCTTCGGGGCTCATCAGGGGGCCTGGGGGTATGCCGTTGATTTCAAGATGCCGGTTGGAACTCCTGTCACTGCTGCCAGAGAAGGGAAGGTAGTTGCTGTTCAAATCAAGTATTCAAAAGGTGGCAACGATCCCGCATTGGGCGACAAAGCCAATTATGTTTTTATCAGGCACCCTGACGGTTCTATCGGAAGGTATCTCCATATAAAGAAAAACGGTGCTGTTGTGAAACCGGGGCAGGATGTGCAAGCGGGTGATCTGATAGCCTATTCCGGAAATGTCGGCTGGTCTACTGATCCGCATCTGCATTTTGATGTCGTTGTGCCTGACGGGAACAGGGGGCAGAAGACCATCCCGTTCAAATTCCAGAGGCCAGACGGCAGCCGCTTCGACCCTGTTCAGGGGATTCAGCTGAGCCACTAGGAATCTACTTGGCTATCACAGAAGGAATATTGAAAGGACATAGACATCATGAACGAACTGGATACAAGCTATTCCCGCACCGAAGATCAGGTACTTGTAAAACAGAATGCCCTCATCCGTCAGGTGTATGCCTGGATGGGAGCTGGACTGGCCATCACCGCCGTCATGGCGCTGATCATACTCTCCTCGCCGGTCATGCTCAAAGCCGTCCTGGGGAACAGACTGATATTCTACGGCCTTATGTTTGGCGAACTGGCTCTGGTGTTCACCCTCTCAGGCGCTATCAACAGGTTGAGTGCGGTAGCCGCTACGCTCATTTTCATAACCTATTCGGCACTGAACGGAGTCACCCTTTCGGTGGTGGCACTGGTCTACACCGCCAATTCGATCGCTTCCACCTTCGTTATCACAGCCGGCATGTTCGGAGCCATGAGCATCTACGGCTATATGACCAAGCGTGACCTGACCTCCTGGGGCAGCTTCCTCTTCATGGGGCTGATCGGGGTGCTGGTCGCTTCGGTTGTCAACATCTTCCTGGCAAGCAGCGCGGTCTCCTGGATCGTTTCCGGCATCGGGGTGATAGTCTTCACCGGACTGACCGCTTACGATACCTGGAAAATCAAGGAAATGGCCGCTCAGGGGACTGAAGGAAGAAAGCCGGCCATCCTCGGCGCTCTAACCCTTTATCTCGACTTCATCAACCTCTTCCTTATGCTGCTGAGGTTTACCGGCAGCAGACGATGACGCAGCGCGCGGTTCTTTGTCCTCGCTGCCGGCAACTGGTCGGAAGCGAAGAGGCCGTCTGCTCCTGGTGCGGCACATCACGCTCGGCACCTTGGTGGCAGTTCATGAACTGGTCGAAAAGCGCCCTGGAAGGTGACTGGCTGGTCACAGGTCTGATCTCGGCCAACATACTGTTTTTTGCCGTTTCACTACTTGTAAGCTCCGCTAATGGCGGCATCAGCGGCTTGCTTGCACCGGGGCAGACCAGCCTGATGCTTCTGGGCGCGACCGGCACCTATCCGATTGACCATTTCGGCCGTTTCTGGACCGTGGTCAGCGCCAGCTACCTGCATGGCGGCATACTCCACCTGATTTTCAACATGATGGCATTGAAGCAGCTTGCACCCTGGGCTTCCGGCGAGTTTGGGAACAGCCGCATGTTCACCATCTACACGCTTGGGGGCATAATCGGCTACGTGATTTCATACTTCGCCGGAGTGGCTTTTACCATCGGTGCTTCGGCCGCGGTCTGCAGCCTGATCGGAGCTTTGCTCTATTACGGGAAAAGCAGGGGCGGGGCCTACGGCAGTTCGGTCTACCGGGAGGTCAGTGGCTGGGTGATCAGCCTCTTCGTGTTCGGACTGATCTTTCCGGGAATCAACAACTGGGGTCACGGCGGCGGTCTCATCGGGGGCGTGATTCTCGGTGTGATTCTGGGCTACAACGAACGCAGACCGGAAAACCGTTTTGATCAGTCTCTGGCGCTGATGTGCGGCCTTGCCACAGTCGGCATCCTGGGTTGGGCTGCCGTGCGGGCATTTGTATAGTCTACATATTTTCAATCACTCCTGCTGTCCACCCGCTTTCCAGAGTACGCTTTTTCTTTTTTTAAAAGACTCGCATGCCAATTCTTCCACCGGACCGAACTTCAGCACACCGGCCATACAGTGTATTACACAGGACGGCTTCAATCCTTTTTTCACTCTGCCAGCGCAGAAGCTGCATACCTTGGTAAAAACAGGATAATTGGTGATATCCAGTTTGCCGGAGGGGAGTTCATGAATTAACTCCATCACCTTCACGCCCCCCACTACACCGGCCTTGCGGCCGTACTCCTGCTTGCAGGCCACTTCACAGGCAGAACATCCGGTACAGTAGGTATAGTCAACCAGCATGCCGTTTTCGGACATTTATTTACCCTCCATCTTGTAGACCTTGCAGAGCAGGCTCTTTGCGATGCAGCCCAACCCCGATGCGCCGGTATGATCCATCGGAATAAGCTGGTTGATGTTTACGTCCCAGATACCGAACAGGTGCGGTGCCGCTCCCTCCTGCTCCGGCATCCACCAGCCATGTGGCGCCATGACTACTTTGGGATGAATCGCCGGTGTGATGGCGGCCACCCGTTTGCATTTGCCGAACTGGTTTTCAATCCAGATCGTTTCACCATGATTTATATCCAGTTCCCGGGCGGTCTGGGGGTGGATTTCCAGTATGGCATCGGGGTCGATCTCCCTCAGCCAGGGAATCTGGCGGTGTTCGGAGTGGTAGGAGGCGACACTGCGGCGCCCGGTGGTAAGAATCAGCGGATACTCCTTGTACAA
Source organism: uncultured Geobacter sp. (assembly GCA_964619855.1). GTDB lineage: Bacteria > Desulfobacterota > Desulfuromonadia > Geobacterales > Pseudopelobacteraceae > JACRCG01. The sequence goes on from CAZUGI010000004.1 coordinate 10,734, forward strand.
CTCCGGAGTACTGACAGGACTGTAGGGGGGCTCCTCGTAAAACGGCAGCGGATCAAGATCCCATTTTTCCAACCAGGAAGAGAAGAGTTCGATTTTACCTGACGGGGTCTTGAATCCGGGTTTGCCGTCCTCGCGCAGCTGCCCTTTTTCATAACGGAAGTACGGAGCGCTGGAGTGCCCTTTTTCGGGCAGCACCCAGGTCTTTTCACATAACTCCTGATACGTCATCCCGGCATTGGCATTTTTCAGGATGGTATCAAACATATCCTGCGGCGTTTCCCAGGGAAAATCCGGATTAAAACGTCTGGCCATCGCCATGTTAATCTCGATATCGGACCTGCATTCACCGACAGTAACGACTTTTTTTATCGCCTGCAGCGGCGTCCACCACCCCTTCAGACTGTCTTTCTCAAGGAAAGTGGCAGCCGGCAGTACCACATCAGCCATCATGGCCGTGGGGGTCATAAACAGGTCCACGCAGACGGTGAAGTCCAGTTTTTCCATGGCCGCCAGCCACTTGGCCGGATCAAGGCCGGTACAGGCCAGAGGATTTGCGGTTTGGATCCACATCCCTTTGACCGGATAGGGATCTTCACTGAAAATCTGTTCCAGCATCATGTCCGGGTGCGCCCAGGACCTGAAATCTCTCAGAGCAGGATATTTCCAGGAGCCGATCCGTTTGGCGTGCACTTCGGGCGGCAGGCTCAAAACGCCGCCACCGCTGGTATATGGATAAGTCACAACATTGTTGGGGTAGCGCGCAATGACGTTTCCGCCCGGATTGTCCAGATTGCCGGTCAGGCACCAGAGATGATTAATGGCCTGGGCGGTCGGCACCGTGGTCTGAATAGTGTCAATCGGCAGCCCCCAATGCAGGATGGCCGGCTTGCTTTTGGCGTACAGCCGTGCGGCAGCGGCAATATCAGCGGCCGGAGCCCAGGTGATCTCCTCCGCTTTTTCGGGAGTATATGGTGCCACACGCTCCTTGAACATCCGCCATACGGTTTTACATTTTACGATAGCGCCGTCTGCTGTTTTGACATCGAATTCGTCATCAAAAGCGGGTATGACATTCTCTCCATCATACCTCTGCTGGTCCGAAAGCCATACGGCAGGTAAATCAGCCGTTTGGTCCCATACTACAAAATTAGCGGCACTTCCCCCGGCCCTAAGGTCGCTCTCCCGCAGCAGGGCCGGTTTCTCCCGGTCAATACGCACCAGATGATGGGCATTGGTCCACTTCTGGACGTAGTTGTCATCGTAGAGCTTTTCATTGATGATCACGTTGAGATAGGCCAAGGCCAGGGCACCGTCGGTGCCGGGGCGGATCTGCAGCCAGATCTTGGCCTTGGAGGCCAGCCAGGTGCAGCGCGGATCGATAACCACCAGCTCGGAGCCCTTTTTCATCAGATCCACATACCAGTGGCTGAAAAAACCGTCCGGACAGGAAGCCGACAGATTCTGGCCCCAGATGGTGATGCTTTCCGGCACCTTGTAATCCGGATCGTCGTAGCGCTTGGCGTGCCACTGAGCCGCATCACCGACACAAAAATCCCCCTGGGTCAACCACATCACCAGCAGGCGGGGGGTGTAACAGGAAATACCGCTCAGGCCGAATACCCAGTTGGGACTGCCATAGGCATAGGCCAGCATGGAGATCCAACCACCGATATCCCGGCCTGTACCCTGCAGAAAGACCATGCTCTCCGGGCCGTGTTCGGTCTTTATAACTTTCATCTTTTTTTCTATGTAATCGAAGGCCTCATCCCAGGAAATACGCTCCCATTTGTTTTCACCACGCTCACCAACACGTTTCAGCGGATGGGTAAGGCGATCGGGATGATACATGAACTGTGGCATTGCCAGACAGCGGGGGCAGAGCCTCCCCTGATTCCAGGGATGGTCGGGATCTCCTTCGACTTTAATCACCTTGCCGTCCCTGACGTGGGCAAGGACACCGCAATTGCCGTGACATCCCGGACCGGCAGACCAGGTCGTAGTTTTCACGATTGTTACACTTGAGTCACTCATCAAGGCCCCCCGCAGCAATTATTCCTGGCAACGCATCAGGCTGCCCGCAACTAACTATCTCAATACCCTCCAGCCGATATTTTCGACCTGGTTGAGTTATACAGCAGCCCCATACAGAGCGCAATATGACTTTATGACAGGCAGATCGGCAGCGGCCCAGTCCAAAGAATACAGCCCTTCCGGTGCAACCCAGGCAATTTCAGAATGTTCATGCAGAACCATGTCACCCGATTCGATAGTGCAAAGAAACGGATAGAGCGTAACCGTAAAATCCGGGTAGCGGTACGTAACCGGAGCCAGGCTTTCCCCCACCCGGATGCAGATGGCAAGCTCTTCAATCAGCTCACGCCGCAGACACTCTTCTGCAGATTCACCAGGATCGATCTTCCCTCCCGGAAACTCCCATTTGAGCGGCAGACTCATGGTTGCGCTCCGACGGGCGGCAAGAATGAGGCCATCTTTTTCTATGATGGAACAGGCAACATGAATATGCTTCATAGAATCGTGAATCCTTCAAAATACCGGTTGCCAATAAAATCAGTGAAAATGAATCATTTCCTGTAGTACATTGTCGTTCAGAATCAGAAACTGGTTTCCAGAATAACCGGAAGGAGAGTGCCGTTGCAACATAAACCGCGACTGTTCGCCGTTGGCGATATCAACGCCTTCTTCGGCCTGATGCTGGATAACATGTCCGATCTGGTGATCATGGCCGCCATCCTGACCGGCGTGTTCGGAATGCCGCAAGATTTGGTGCTGACACGAATGCTTCCCGGCAGCGCCGTGGGCGTACTTGTCGGTGACCTGCTCTACTCCTGGATGGCCTGGCGACTGGCCCAAAAAACCGGAAGGGATGACGTGACCGCCATGCCGCTGGGACTGGACACACCTTCCACTTTCGGGATGGCCTTCGGAGTGATCGGCCCCTGTTATCTGGCAACCAAGGATGCTCACCTGACCTGGCAGGTGGCCATGGCAACCACTGTTTTAATGGGAGTTTTCAAGATCGCGGTGTCATTTTGCGGACCGGCCATCCGAAAGGCCATACCCCGGGCCGGCCTTTTGGGCAGCATAGCCGCTGTGGCATTGCTGCTGATCGCCTATCTTCCGTTTCTTAAACTGTTCGCTTCACCGGTAGTCGGCTTTCTTTCGCTCGGAATAGTCTTCATATCTCTTCTGGCCCGTTTCAAGCTGCCTCTGCGGATACCGGGTGCACTGGCCGGGATTCTGTGTGGTACCGTTGCCTACTATCTGCTGGGGGCTTTTGGTCTGCTGCCCGGAGGGGCACATCCAGCCCTGACGACTCCGGCACTGGCTCTGTACCTGCCGCTGCCAACCCTTGAATTTCTGCCGGGCCTGTCAAAAGCACTGGCTTATCTGCCGTTGGCAATCCCTTTTGCCCTGGCAACCGTAGTGGGCGGCGTGGATGTGACCGAAAGCGCGGCCGCCGCCGGTGATGATTACAATACCCGCGATATCCTGCTGGTGGAGGGTTTTGCCACTCTCCTGGCCGGAATGTGCGGCGGCGTGATCCAATCCTGCCCCTACATCGGCCATCCGGCCTACAAGGAGATGGGCGGACGCTCCGGATACACCATTGCCACAGCGCTCTTCATCGGATTGGGAGCGGTCTGCGGCTACCTCTCCTTTTTTGTAGGCCTGCTGCCGGAAGCAGCGGTGGCGCCGATTCTGATCTTCATCGGCATCGAAATCACAGCCCAGGCCTTTGAGGCCACCCCTCGTCAGCATTACCGGGCGGTTGTGATCTCATTCGTACCGGTGATAGCCTGCCTGATCTCGATTGAATTCGGACAGATGCTGGGGGGGTTAGGCAAAAGCGCTGCTGATCTATCAGGTGAACTTCTAAGCACATTTAACACCACCACCATACTGGGAAACGGTTTTATCGTGACATCACTTCTTTGGGGAGCTACTTTTGCCCATGTGCTTGATCACAAACCTGGCCGGGCGGCACTATTTCTGGCAGCCTGCGCTCTTTTTTCACTGTGCGGGATAATCCATTCACCACTACCCTCTGGGGCGATCTTTTCTCCACTGGCACCGCCTGCGCCGATTGTCTGGCACATTGCATCCGGCTATGGGATCATGGCTTTGACTTTTCTATTGCTTGAATGGAACTTACGGGAGAGCGGAGGGCATTGAAACCTTTTTTGGTTTAAAATTTTCACCGTTTAATATTTTTCTTGCATAACTTAATGGAAAGGCAGAGAATCAGACTGTAGGTTCGGTTTTTGTAAATTAGAGGAGGTGAAACCAATGGCTTTAGCGGCTCTATCACCAAGCAGCGTATTGGCTAGCCCTATTCAGGTTAACCCGCAAGTTAAGACGGATATTCAGGGTTCGACGCCTCAGGTTGCACAGGATGCGCAGAAGACTGAGAAGACAGCACAGACTGACACGGTGACAATTTCACCTCAAGCATTAAAGATGGCGGATGACAAAAACGCCATTGCAGAAAGGGCTAAAAATAAGGCTGATAAGGAGCAGGCATCTCAGCTGGCGCGGGAGAAAGCCGATGCAGCCAAGAACGATGCGCAGCGGAATGCCGAAGTCGCCTATGCTGCGGTGAGCGCTCAGAAGTAGTTTCATACATATTTTGAACTTAAAAAGAGGAAACCAGACGGTTTCCTCTTTTTGTTTATCACTATGCCGGCAACGGCTTAAAGTAGTTACGCTTTGGTGTCCACCGAAACATCCGATCTTAAAACAGTCTCCCTCAGTTTTTGCATCAACTCTGAAGGCACCTGATAAATCAGCCTGTTGGCAGAGTCCATATACCTTACACTCAATTCACCCTTCAAATCATACACAAACTGCACCTTAGCAGCCGACTCGTTAGACTGCTCATTGCTGTTTGAATTATCTGCTTCTTTTTTCTTGGCCTCTTCTTTTAATACTTCAGTTATTGCCTGCCGAGACTTATCGGATATGCTGACCGTATCAACAGTGCTTGAACCGCTGTCCTTGTTTAAGCTCGCACCAGCATCTGTCCCAGAGGCAGCGCCTTTATCATCCTGCGAAGAAGACGGGCCCGACTTCGCTGCTGAAAGCGGAGTCAACGTTTGTGCAATGCCTGAAACATCGGCCGGTGTCACAACACACATCCCCTCTCAAAATGGCGATCGGCAAACATACCGTTAGACTAGCTTCATAGTATCCCTCAAAAAGAAAAATTACAAACACATTTTAAATCTGGAGTTTTGCCGGTTGCTAAAACAATCAAAACGATAATCAACAACAGAGGCCGCACGCTCCATGGTTGTCTCTTTGCAATAATCCGGATTGCTGATATAGTTACAGCCAAATCATTTACCGGAGGTTCCATGGAAACTGTCCATCATCAACTTATAATTCTGGGTGCCGGGCCGGCAGGTTATACCGCCGCAGTCTATGCCGCCCGTGCCAATCTTAATCCGGTTCTGATCACCGGACTACAGCCAGGAGGACAGCTGACCACCACCACTGAAGTTGACAACTGGCCCGGCGACCATGAAGGCATACAGGGACCGGAGCTGATGGAGCGTATGCGTCTGCACGCTGAACGATTTAATACCCGTATGGTATACGACCATATCAAAGCCGCAGATTTGAGCCGGGCCCCTTTTCTATTGCAAGGTGACAGTTCGGAATACACCTGTGACGCCTTGATTATCGCCACCGGCGCATCGGCAAAGTACCTCGGGCTCCCTTCGGAGGATGCTTTCAAGGGTAAAGGGGTTTCAGCCTGCGCAACCTGTGACGGTTTTTTTTACCGCGGCAAGGATGTTGCCGTTATCGGCGGTGGAAGTACAGCCGTTGAAGAAGCGCTTTATCTCGCAAATATTGCCAGGCACGTCACAGTAGTGCACCGCCGCGAAGAATTCAGGGCTGAGAAGGTTCTTGCCGAACGTCTGATAGAAAAAACAAAAACCGGCAATGTAACCATTGAGTGGAATTATGTGCTTGATGAAGTATTGGGTGATGCGAGTGGCGTAACCGGCATGCGCATCCGCCACCGCAGCGGCTCAACCAAGGAAATCCAGCTCCATGGCGTATTCATCGCCATCGGCCACTCTCCTAATACAACTGTTTTCAAGGGACAGTTGGACATGGTTGACGGCTACATCCGCACAAAATGCGGGGGACTCGATGGCAACCTGACCGCAACAAGTGTAAAGGGGGTCTTCGCAGCCGGTGATGTGCAGGATTTTAATTACCGGCAGGCCATCACTTCAGCCGGTACCGGCTGTATGGCGGCCAAGGATGCCGAGCGTTATCTGGAAACGCTCAGAAAATAGGAGACCACTAGATGCCTGAAGCGCCGGATGACATTGAAAAGCTTCTGTCTGATGTGAGAAAAACCATCACCGACAACAAGCTGTTCCTGGAAAAACTGGTGGATGAAGCAATAGAAGTTGATACGGATGAGGATTCAGAACCTACAGCGGATGGAGATGATTTCGAAGAGCTCTAATAACTTTTTTCAACAGATCAGTAGAACTGCAAAGCCCCCGAAGAATTTCTCCGGGGGCTTTGCAGTTTGGAAATAGCTGTTTATCAGTGCTTCTTCTTTTCTTCAGCACCGCCGGTTACGTCGATATTGTTGGGAGTATGACACTCATGGCAGTTGGTCTTTAGCAGTTCATCTCCGATGTCGACCGGATGAACAAAATCCTTGACCTGTTTGCCCTTGGGGATGTTCTCCTGAATCTGGTTCAGAATGCTGTGACACAGGTTGCAATTTTTGGAGATGACTTTGCCGCTGGCGCTCTTATGTTTTCCGTCATGGCAACGGAAACAACCTGGAAAGTAGAAATGCCCCATATGTGAAGGATAGGCGCTCCAGACAACCTTCATCTTGGGGAAAAAGTTTCTGGAATATATGCGCTGAATTTCCTCAAAAGCCTGCTTGATTGAGGCGTCCTTGGACTTGACCAGAGCGGGGTAATTTTTGGCATAATATTCGTTGACCCCCTTGTTGATGGCCGCCATCGCCTCCTCTTTGCTCTTGTACGGTTTCTCAAGCAACTCACCGGCAAGTTTTTTCAGGAATGGCAGAGCAGGATCAAGCTTACCGGCTTCAAAAGAGTGATCAAGCTCATCACTTGGTGGATTATACGAGTGAGCCGGCCTGTTGTGGCAATCAATACAGTCCATAAGCCGTTTATCACTCTTTGCAACTTCATCCTTTGTTAACGGTTTTTCCATGTTTACATATTCGTCCAGAGTGCCGTCATTCCGTCTGACAGAGATATATGGAATGTTCATCCGTTTTTCATCCGTGGCAATATAGTGAACCTCTTTGCCGATGTGCCAATGGATACCTGAACTGGTAGGTGCTCCGGGTGTGCCGCCGATTTTGATCAGCATCTGAGTTTCACGATGCGTGTTCTCTTCATTGGGAGCATTATGAGAAAAGACTTTAAATCGCTGCGAGATGAATTTTTCAGGCCAGTGGCAACGCTCACAGGTGCCGCGAGCCGGACGAAGATTGTGTACCGGCGTAGGAATCGGCGTTGGATAGGTGCCGGTCAGAACGGAGTAAAGCTGTCTGGTTCCGTTGATCTTGGCCTTGACATAATAATCGATGCCAGAACCGACGTGACACTCGACACAGCGAACTCTTGCGTGTGGTGACTGAGCCCAGGCGGTGTGTTCCGGTTCCATCGGGACGTGACAGACTTCACCGCAGAAGGCGGTCGATTCTGAAAATTCAAATCCCTTGATGGTGGCAATCGCGATAACCGCGAAAAACACTACCGTCACGATCGCAAAGAATCCTGCCAGGCGAAGCTTCACCGGATCGTTGAAATCCAGCCGCGGCAGTGGCGGCAGACCCGCATTAGGATTCTTTCGATGCTCGCTCCGGGTACGCCATGCCCCCGCGTATGTCAGCACTCCGCCAAATAATATTCCGGCAGGCAGCAGAAAAAACGTTACCACTTCCAGATAAGGATTCTCGAAACCTCTGAATGCCTGCAAAGCCAGAAATATCGCAATCATCAGCGCTGAAATTGCAGACGTGAGCATCCCCAGCAGACTTACTACGTTCATATAGTATTTTTCTGCGCGAACTACTTTTCTAACCGGCTCCATCAAATTCCTCCTAAAATTCTACGGCACGTTCTTTATGAAAAACGGCGTACAAATATATGCATATAATCCTGAGAACATATAGGACTCTTTTTATCGCATTAAAACAGTAATAAATGCAACCTAAAATAAATTTTTGAAAAAGTTGCGAACTGGAAGCTTGGGCAGGTTCAAGAGGCTTGGATTAGCTGTGAAGTTCTAAGGGATTGGTAAGCTAAGGCCCCCGGAGCATTTCCGGGGGCCTTAGGATCAATCAGTGTTTTTTGGGCTCAGGTTTTCCCTGTTTCCCTTCGCCGGTAACATCGTGACCGGCGACCATGTGGCATTCACTACAGTTAGTTTTGTACAGTTCATCGCCTATATCAACCGGATGGACGAAATCGGTGATGCGTTTGCCGAGCGGAATATTCTCCTGTGCCTGATCGAGGACATCATGGCAAATCTTGCAGTCCTTGGATATTACTTTGCCATCAGCTGTCTTGTGCTTGTTGTCATGGCAACGGAAGCATCCCGGGGTGTAAAAGTGACCAATGTAATTCGGGTAGGTGCTCCATTTTACTTTCATTGCCGGGAAGAAGTTACGTTCATAAATTTCCTTCACACGCTCGGTTGCCTGAGTGATGGCCGCGCCCTTCTCCTGAGCAATTTTGGGATAGTTCTTGGCATAATAGGCCGGAATATCCTTGGCTATGGCAGCAAAACCTTCTTCCTTGGTTTTGTAGGGCCGATCAAGTGTTTCAACCGCCAGCTTCTTAATGTAGGGCAGAGTCCGGTCAATGCGGTTGGAGACAAAGTTCAGGTCCATCTCCTCGGATGGTGAATGATATATGTGTGACGGACGGTTGTGGCAGTCGGTGCAGTCCATAAGCCGTTTTTTGCCCTTGGCAATTTCGTCCTTGGTAAGCGGCTTTTCAATGTTGGAATATTCCGTCAGCTTGCCATCCTTGTCTTTGACCGCGACGTAGGGAATATCAAGTCGCTTCTGGTCACGGGCGATGAAGCTCAGCTCCTTGCCGATATGCCAGTGAATGCCGTTAACATTTGGATTCTTAGGACTACCGCCGATATGAATCAGCATATCGATTTTACGAGGGGTGTTCTCCTCGTTGGGTGCATAGTGATAGAATATCTTCTGGCGCCCCAGGTAAAACTTCTCCGGCCAATGGCAATGTTCGCAAGTCTCTCTGGCCGGACGCAGATGATCGATGGGTGTTTCGATGGTTTCCGGATAGGTATGGAACAGAACTGCGTACAACTGTTTCATGCCGGAAATCTTGGCCTTGACATACCAGGCGGCCCCGGGGCCTACGTGACATTCAACGCACTTTACTTTGGCATGCGGCGAATTGCTCCAGGCTGTATGCTCAGGAGTCATAACCGGATGGCAAAGCTCACCGCAGAATGTGACTGATTCGGTGAATTCAAAGCCTTTGATAGAAGCCAGTGCCACCACGACGATAAAAACCGCAGAGGCCACGATGAAAAAGATGAAGAGTTTGCGCTTGCCGGGATCATTCAGATCGAGGCGGGGAAATGCGGGGATATCAACATCAGGCTGCTTGGCCCGCTCGTTGCGAACCCGCCATGCACCAACCGGAACCAGGATCAGGCCGAATATCAACATACCCGGGAATAGGAAGTAGGTCATCAATCCCAGATACGGGTGGTCTATGCCGGTAATCATTTCGAAAGCGGCAAAAGCGATAATAAGGCCTGTAGCTGTCATCGCCAGAATTATGCCGACGAGGCTGATCAGGTTCCAAGCATACCCGGCTGTTTTACGAATAGGCATAATGAACTAACTCCTCCCTTTTTGCAGATAACAAAATGCGGCGGCGACCGCAAAAAATCGACTCGAAAGCGCGTAACACTACAATGGGACGGCATATTTGTCAAAACTTTTTTGACGCAATGACCGTTCAGCCTGAATATTGTAAAAAACCATTATAAACTTAGGGGATGTGGAATATTTTTCAGAATTGATTTGTTGACAATTGCACTTGAACAAGAATAAATTCAAATATCGTTTTATAGTTACATCGGTTATGGCCATCCGGATTGGTCGCGTACCGATTATATCATTTTTATTGGCGTATTAGATAACAACTGTTTTACTGGGAGGTATGCAAGTGTCACAAACAACTCAGACTCCGGAAGAGCGTGAAAAAGAACTGACAGCCCGCCTGCAGGCAATGGAACAGCAGCTGGAAAGACTGACGTCACGTATGAGTGACGTAGATTCCGGTGCCACTAAATCCGTCACAGAACCGGCATCGCCACCTGGCGACGGAGACTATGCTGACGAGGAAATAACCGATGTTTCGGAAGAAGTTCTGAGCTGGGCCAGTCGTACTTCTCTGCTGCCACGCCTGGCCACTCTCTGCTTTCTGCTAGTGGTTGCCCTGATTTTACGCACAATTACTGACAGCGGTATGATCGACAAACTAATAGGTTCCGGCATCGGCATGGGCTATGCCACCATCTTGATGATCGCCGGATGGCATAAATACGGCGGCAAGAGCCCTCTTGCACCAATTTTAGCTGCCAGTGGTGCAATCCTGATGTCAGCCATAGTTGTCGAGACACACACACACTTTAATGCTCTGCCGGTAGTTCCGGCTTATCTGACGCTGATAGCCACCGGTATCGGCATGGCGCTGATCAGCCGCCAATTCAACGCCTTCACTCCTGTTTCAGTCGGCATTATCGCAATGTGTATTGCCGGTGCCGCCCTTGATTATCCGCGTCCATTCTTTCCTTATCTCTCTCTGGTGCTTCTGACCGCTAACCTGCTCGGATATTTTGCATCTCAACTGAAACGTTGCACCTGGCTGCGATGGCTGGCTCTTTTAGTAACCATTATCATGCTGCAGTTATGGCAAGTCCAGATTGTGTCGGCATTGAAACGGAGTGAAACCACTCCTGAAATGGCAATTTCCTGGTTTTTACCTGTTATGGCTGTTTTTGCGATCACTTTTATGGCGCTGGCTCTGTTCGGTATCATGCGGAGAGGCTTGGAAAAGCTGTCCAAATACATAGTAAGTCTCCCAACCATTAACGTTATCTGGACGTATTTGGCTGCAAGCTATGTACTGGGTGCTCAGGGCGGAAATATTCAGCTATTGGGTATCATCGGTGCCGTAATTGCGATAGTTCACCTGGCAGTAGCCTTCTGGCTTGCAAGACGCGGCCTTGCCGGATCTCCCGGCGCCAGTGCATTCACCTTTGCCTGCGTTACACTCCTGGCGCTGTCATTGCCGGACGCAACCGGTACGCTAGTTCTCTCCCTGCCTATAATATCTATTGTAGCCATCTTCATGGCCTTTATGTCTCTGAAATGGAACAGTGGTACAACAAGGTTGATTACCTATCTGTTCCATATCTACTGCTGCGCTGCGATGGTTATTGTTTTCAAGAGTAGTAGCCCTGCTGCAATGAGCGCACTCAACATAATACCTACCGGTCTGTTGACCGGCATAATCCTTTACCAGTATCAATGGTGCCGCAAATTTCCGCCCACGGAAGGGGCTTCATTCTTCAGCCGCTTCGACACGCTCGACCGTAGCGCAGTTGTGCTTCTGCTTGCCGGTCTGGCGAGTGCTTTCTTTATGACCAGGATCGTATTGTTTCAGGCTATTACGATGCTGCCTGCCGAGGCGCATCGTGACGCCTTCCGCTGTTCCCAGTCGGTTTTGATAAACTGTGCGGCTATTGCCCTGATTCTGTTCGCTTTCATCAAGAAGAACAAAGAAATTCGCAATGTCGCCATACTGGTTATGGTGATCGGCGGAATTAAAGTTTTTCTGTATGACCTCATGGGGACTCACGGCCTTCCACTTGTGCTAAGTGTTTTCTCATTCGGAATGGCGGCCGCTGTTGAATCGATTGCTTTGGGTAAATGGCAGAAACAGCCTGATACTCCGGAACAAAAGGATGTTGATTGACATTTCCGAGTTAAGTCTATCTGCACATGCTGATGCAGGCCGGACATAAAAAAGGGGGCTGATCAGCCCCCTTTTTTATTTATCAACAGCTGTTTATCAGTGTCCACCGCCTCCTATGAAGGCCAGTATCATCAGCAACAAAAGACCCAGCCCGGTGAAGAGCGCCATAAATCCAAAACCTTTAACGATGAAGTCATAAACAACGCCACTGGTCTTCTTGCAGGCAAACTGTTCGGTTATGCCCTCTGCTTCATAACGCTTCCACTGATCGCCACGTTCCTCAATCATCTCTTCCTTGGCAATCTGACCGTTAAAGATGACGAAGTCCATAGGGAACTTCTCCGGTCGACCATGGGTGTTGAAGAAGTGTACCGTGAAAATAAAGCCTGTCGCCAGAAGCGCCTCGTCGGAATGAACGATTGTGGCCACGTTGAAAGCCCAGCCCGGCAGGAACATACCGAAGAACTCAGGGAACCAGAGCATCAGTCCGGAGCCGCCGATAGCGAACATACCCCAGAAGACCGCGACAAAGTCGAATTTCTCCCAATATGTCCAGCGCTCGAAGGTCGGCTTCGGTCCCTTGAAGAAGAACCATCTGACCATGTGGTAGACGTCCCTGATATCACGCAGGTTGAAGCAGAGCGAATCCGGGCCGAACAGGCGCTGGAGCGGATTGCCTTTGATATCCTTCCTGATAAAGAGGAAGTTGATGCTCATCAAAATGGCGGAGCCGAAATATACAAAGGTGATTACAGCACCAACGCGGTGCAGGAACGCGGCATTTGCGGCGCCGCCATATAGATTCATGAGGGCTATAGCCCAGGCCTGTGTATTGAACTTGAGCGGCAGGCCGGTCAGAGATAGTAGCAGGAAGCTGGTGATGACCAGAATATGCAGGAAAATATGCAGTCGATTGAAACGACGGTACTGCTTGTGAGCATCCGGCACAACATGTAGATGCGCGCCAGCTGAAGTAACGTGTATGTGATTACCAGTCTCCAGTTTATGTGCGTGCTCACGGTTTTCTACGAAACCACGGAACATCCACAACAGAGTATGAACCCAGAAAACAGCGAAAGTTGACAGTAGCAGTCCGGTCATGGCAACAAACGTGTAGAAAAGGATCGGATATTTATGCCGGTCCGTCATCTCGCCGTGCGAATAGAATTTTGCGAAGAGCGGTGTGGCTTTGGGATGGCACTGTGCGCATTGCCTGACCAGATTAATCGGATTGACGCTTGATTGCGGATCGGACTTTGGCAGCACCGAATGGGCTGTATGGCAATCTGCGCAACCGGCAACTTTTTCCGGGAAACCCAAGCGGTAATTCTTGCCGTGGTAACTCTCCATATAGGATTTTACAGCTACATTGGTGACCTTGTTCTTGGCCATCATCTTCTGATCACTGTGACACTTCATACATACTTTGGTATGAAACTCACGGCCCTTGTGATCCTTAGCGCCGCCCAGTTTATCAATGGCGTGCAGATTATGGCAGTCATGGCAGGCAGCTGAGTCCATGTTACCGGCCGCAACGCCTTTGCCATGGACCGACAACTGGTAGACCGCCTCCTGATCATGGCACTGGACACACTTCGCAACCGCAATACGTTTGTCGTTCTTCCAGTAATTATGGGTATGGATGTCTGTATGACACTGAGCGCAGGTTACACCCTTCTCGGCATGAACGCTGGCGTAGTGCTCGGAATTCTGCTTTTTATGGCAACGCTCGCAATGTACTTTGTCAACCTTGATTTCTTTTTTCATATGCTTTACGAGGTCAACAATGTCAACGTGGCAGCTGGTACAGGCATTCTTGCCGTGAACAGATGCCGCAAAAGCCTGAATTGATATCTTGTTGCTGTGGCAACCCAGACAGGTGGCAGGGTCAATAGCCATACCCTGCTCAGCCTGTACCGGAAGAGCCCAGAGACCTGCCAGGAACGCCAGAGAAATGAATCTGAAAATATTTGAAGACATGGACTAATCCTCCAGAAATGTTGATCAGTTTTTGAAAACTTTTGTTACCAAAGATTCTGTTTTCTGAAGCACCTTCTGCATCAGCCAAGGACACTAAGAAAAAAGATAATTAGGGGGAGCCCGGCTCTGGGGAGGATCGGTGATCAATACGGTGAACGCCATCTTGGGATTGTCAGGATTGCTGATCCACAGAGACAATGAAGGGTGGTTTAAGAGCCCTTCTGGCAAAAGACAGGTCAATATGTCACGCTTTTCGTGATCGGAGTGAAATGCGACCGGGACTGAATGCAGGGAGTCTTTGTCATCGTGGTAGGACTGGAAGTGGTGATGATGCAGAGCCATAGCCACCTGCAGCAGTATGAACAGCACCGGCGTAATGAGCAGCAGCCTACACCCTGTCGAGTATCTCTGCATATCCTTGCCCTTCAATGCCGAATCTATCGGCGCACTTGTGTGGCACAAATGTTCGGATTCCAAAATCTTTTTACGTATACACTAAACTTGTTAATAATAGCAATAAAATTGTATACAGTATGCACAACAAATTTATTTATTGGGAGATATGATCGGCTTACTGCCTAGAGGAGCACTATGGGGTTGTTTTTAAACGTATTGCCGGTTTATGAATTTTATTATGCTGAAAGATCCCGGGGAGACAAGGCTGCCTCCCCGGTTACACCATGGCGATTAAGGATGGCAGCCCTTGCAGTTAGTTGGGCCTTTCTTCATCTCTACGTGGCAATCCTTACATTTTTTATGAGCAAAATCCTTACCGAAACCTTCAATCTTGCCGCCTTCAGCTTTTGCATGACACTTCGTGCAATCCTTGAGTGCCTCAGCGTGGGTTTTGTGCTTGAAGGAAACCCCTTTTTTCATCTCCATCACATCAGCAGCAAATGCTGACCCGGCAAAAGCGGCCACTACCAGTACTGCAACAAACATTTTCTTCATGTTCACGTCTCCTTTTTTGTGGTTATCTGCGCACTGCGCAGTCTTGAACTAAGTTAATTAGACAAATAGTGTCGGGCATAAATATTCCGTTTGCATTCACCTATCATCCCAAACGCGATAATCGGCTGCTAGCGACTCTGCATCCAGTGGCATTTACCACAATCGCCCTGCACCGAGAAGGCATCTTTGCCTTTGTTGTGACAAGCTCCGCATGATTTGCCAGACTCCATCTCGCCCATTGAAGCTTTCAGGACACCGGATCTGAAAGGAAATATTTTGGTGTGGCAGTCCGGGCACTGGTATGACTGGGTATGAAAATCATGGCTGAAAGACGCCTGGCCGGCTGACGTTTTGAAATTGATTTTACCCGGCTTTAGCCCTTTGTGGCAGCGTTCACAGCTTGAGGTCACCGCAAAGGCGCGCTTCCCATTATGGCATGCCCCACAGGTACGACCTTTTTCCATCTCTGCCATGGTGACCGCTTTGTCTCTTCCGGTTATCACGATGCCATTATGACAGCCTTTGCAGGTGCCGCCTGTTTTGGCTATATGCACGGCATGGCTGAATACTGCGTTGCCAAGACCTTTGATAACATATGTTACATCACGTGGTTTACCACCGTGACAACGGGCACAATCTTTCTCGCTGGCCACACTGAAGGCCTTAACACCGGTGTGGCATGCTCCGCATGATTTTGTTTTCTCCATTTCTGCCATGGTAAAGTGCTTTTTATTCTTCAGGCTGAAAATTGCATCGTGACATACTTTACAATTGTTATTGTATCTCTTAAGGTGAAAATCATGACTGAAAATGACCGGGCCGGAATTTTTAAACGAAAAAGTAATGTTCTTATATTCGGCAGCTCCAACCGCCGCAACAGTCAGTAAAAAAGCGATGACAGAAAATAATACACATCTTCGCATGGATTCCTACTCCTACCGTTAAAATCGATACTGTATACAGTATCGGTACTTATAACAGTTGACTGAGGATATCGTCAATCTGAAAGTGGAGGCTGAGTGAAACAAATGCATCGCTGACGTCCAGTGGCACATCCGCATTTTTTTCCTACCGGCATTTATTTACCAGTAATCCTGTAAATAACTCTTGAATCCGATCGTCGTTTGTGCAATAAAACTAAAAAATGAAATGATGTTTTAATCCTGTCTTGCATAACATGGGGATTATGTCCCTGACTGATTGTTGCTAAATAAATCTACAAAAGGGAGGAACTGCCTGTGAAAAGTCATGTTTGGCGACCGTTGTTTGTGGCGTTAGGCATCGTTGCACTGATTCTGCTGGCGCGAACGGTGTTGGTGCCTAGCGATTTTGGTGTCCATGAACAGGGTTACATGTACGGTTTTCACCGCAAGAGCAATGAGGCTGAATGGAAAGCGGTTACGGTAAAGTATAAAGGTACAGAGTCGTGCAAAGAGTGCCACGAGGACAATTACAAAGACCTCAAGAATTCACCTCACATGGATATCAGCTGCGAAAACTGTCACGGACCGCAGTTAAACCATCCCAATGATCCGATCGGCCTGACCATTGATCGCAGTCGGCAGCTCTGCCTGCGGTGCCACCTGAAATTGCCCTATAAACCCAGTGACCGTGGCACTCTTAAAGGCGTAAATCCGGACACCCATAATCCCGGGGCAGAGTGCATATTGTGCCACTATCCTCATAATCCCACACGGGAGGTGAAAAAATGAACCGCCGCGAATTCTGCAAAAAGGGATTATTACTAGCGGGTGGCCTCGCGGTACCGCTTTCCGCCCTTGAGCTGTTCAATCCCAAAAGGCTCCTTGCCGAAAAAGACTCAAAAAGCAAGACCCGCTGGGTTTTCTTGGTTGACACTCATAAATGTGTCGGCTGTGGTTTCTGCGTTAAGGCCTGCAAGATCGAGAATGAGGTTCCGTATGACGCCAACGTAACCCGCACCTGGGTCGAGCGTTATGTTATAACCAAGGATGGCAAACCACACGTTGATTCGCCTAAAGGGGCCCGGGACGGCTTCCAGAGCACAAAACTTGATCAGAACCATGCCGGGATGCTGGAAATCAAGGATGCCGATATTGCCAAGGCCTTTTTTGTGCCCAAACTCTGTAATCAGTGCGACAACCCTCCCTGTGTTCAGGTCTGTCCGGTCGGCGCGACTTATCAGACACCGGACGGAGTTGTGCTGGTTGACCGCAAATGGTGCATCGGTTGTGGCTACTGCATCATGGGATGTCCCTACGGCGTGCGCTTCTTCCATCCGGTTTATCATGTCGCCGAGAAGTGTAACTTCTGCTATCACCGCATCAGCAAGGGCATGAAAACCGCCTGCGTGGCCGACTGCCCGTTTGGTGCGCGACAGATAGGAAATCTTAAGGACCCCAACGATCCGGTCACCAAGGTTGTAATGAATGAGCGGGTCAGCGTCCTCAAGGATGAGTACGGCACCAAACCGCAGGTTTTCTATCTCGGCCTGGCCAGGGAGGTTAAATAGCTATGGTACATGGAGAATTTTGGACCCTAAAAGAGTTTTTCGTCTATCCCAACGAGTATATATACTGGTCGATACAGATCGTAATGTACCCTTTTATGACAGGTTTGGTGGCTGGAGCTTTCGTTCTTTCATCGCTCTACCATGTCTTCGGGGTCAAGCAGCTTAAGGATATCGCCAAATTTTCGCTGGTGTTTTCCTTTGCCCTTTTGCCGGTGGCAATGATGCCGCTTATGCTGCACCTGCAGCAGCCGTTCCGCGGGATCGAGGTCATGATGACTCCGCACTTTACCTCAGCTATTGCTGCCTTCGGTATCGTGTTCTCAACCTACGGCATGATCGTGGCCGCCGAATTATGGTTTGTCTACCGCAAGCACTTCGTAGAGTCCGCGTTGGAGTTAAGAGCCAAAACTGACAAGAACATAATTGATACAGTCTTTTGCGCCCTTTATTCGGTATTGACCCTCGGGGCCTGGGATATAAGTGAACACTCGCTGGAAGCCGATGAACGTGCTGTAACCAGACTGGCCAGTATCGGTATCCCGGTTGCCTGTTTTCTCCACGGTTATGCCGGTTTCATCTTCGGCTCGGTCAAGGCCAACGCTCTCTGGATGACACCGCTCATGCCGGTTATCTTCATCTGTTCGGCGGTCGTTTCCGGGATTGCACTCTGTATCCTTACCTACGTCATTACAATGGAGCTGCGCAAGATTCTCTACGCCTGGAAACGCAAGAACGATCCAACACTTCCATCAAATGAAGAGTTGAAAAGCGTTGAAACCCATGTTGTCATCATGACCAGCAAATATCTGGTCATGTTTCTGGTGCTGGCGATTTCCCTGGAACTGCTTGACCTCATTTTCCGGACCTACACCGCCGTCAAATCCTGGGATATTCTGCGAGCCGTCATCTATGAAAAGGATTTCTTCAAAATTTTCGTATTGCAGTACGGTTTCGGCAATGCGCTTCCGTTCCTCCTGTTCCTGCTACCCGGACTGACAGTCAGACGGGCCGTGCTTGGCACAATTTTCGTGCTGATCGGAGTCTTCATGATGCGCTGGAACGTCGTCATCGGCGGCCAGGCTTTCTCCGGTTCCTTTTCAGGTTTCATGGAGTACCAGTTCCCGCTCTGGCCGCATGACATTGAAACCTTTAAAGAAGGATTGCTCGGGGCTCTGCTGGTCATTATTACCCCGTATGTTCTGTTCTTTGGACTGAGCAAGGTAATGCCGGTTTTTGGTTTGAAGAACGATTCCCATTAAACAGAAGCGTAACGCAGCAGATAGCAACAGGGGGACGGAAGCGTAAGAACGCCCGTCCCCTTGCCTTTTCTGTAATCTTGACTTTACTTGTCCCATTTGCTAGCGTGGCTACCTTATAAAGGTGCAATCTACCCTCTACTGTAGTCTGGAGCCATGTCGCCATGCATAAGAAACTGTTCATTCCCGGTCCGGTTGAAATACACCCCGATATTCTGGCCGCTATGGCAACCCCGATGATCGGGCACCGCATGAAAGAGTATGCCGAGTTGCATAACCGGGTCACTTCTGGCCTGAAAAAGATATTGTTTACCGAAGTACCTGTATTTTTGGCGACATCCAGCGCTTTCGGCGTCATGGAGGGTGCTGTTAGAAATCTGGTTGGCAAGCGCTGCGCGAACTTCTGTAACGGCGCTTTTTCGGACAAGTGGCACGATGTAACCTTGCGCTGCGGCAAACAGGCAGATGCCGTCCGCTTCGACTGGGGGAAACCGGTAACCCCCGAAGCAGTTGAGCGGGCCCTCTCCACCGGCAAGTACGACAGCATGACCATGATTCACAATGAAACCTCTACCGGGGTCATGTCGCCTCTGCCGGAAATCGCGGCAGTTATGAAGAAATTCCCTGAAGTTATGTTCATAGTCGACACTGTCTCGTCCATGAGCGCCCTGAAAGTGCCGGTTGATGAGCTGGGAATCGACAGCTGTATCTTCGGAGTCCAGAAAGCTTTTGCCCTGCCGCCCGGACTGGCGGTTTTTACCGCTAGCGAAAAAGCGCTGCAGCGAGCTTCTGGCATGGAAGGGCGGGGTTACTATTTCGATTTTGTGGAGTTCGCAGCTAACGATGCCAAGGACAACACCCCCTCGACCCCGTGCATATCACTGATTTACGCCATGGACAGACAGCTGGAGAGGATTTTTACCGAAGGACTGGAAGAGCGCTGGTCACGTCATGCCGACCTAGCAGACTACGTCAGGGACTGGGTCACCAGCCGGGGATTTGAGCTTTTTCCGGAGGCCCGTTACTGCTCACAGACTTTGACCTGCAGCCGAAACAACCGCGGCATCGATCTGGCTACTCTCAAAAAGAAGCTGGGCGAGGTTGGTTTCGCTTTTGACGACGGCTACGGCAAGATCAAGGGACAGACTTTCCGGATAGCTCACATGGGAGATATGACCAGGGCGGATCTGGACGGGCTTTTCGACGCAATAGTTACAATAATGCCGGAACTGTCGTAACAAAAAAGGAGCCTCCTGGTTGGAAGACTCCCTTTTGCAACACAGCGTTGTTAGAATTATTGCCGATTATTCTTTTTCAAAAACATCCTTGCCGGCTCCGCACAGTGGACAGGTCCAGTCATCCGGTAACGAATCAAAAGATGTGCCGGCGGCAATGCCACGATCCGGATCGCCCACAGAAGGGTCATAAACGTACTGGCAGATGGTGCAGATCCAATTTTCCATAACAGTTACTCCTTTTCAGTTTGGGTTTGCATTTCGATTTGGCATCATTTCCAACTGATGCATTGAACCGGGCAGCCGTCGATGGCCTGCTGAATATCCTGTTCTGATGCACCTGACGGGTCGTGTGCTTCCGACTTGCCGGAACTGTTAAAACGGAAAACAGCCGGACAGGTTGATATGCACAGACCGCAGCTGATACAGCTATCCTGATCAACCGTAACTTTCTTATTCACTGGCAGCCCCCCTTGAAGTACGAGGATATTGTATCAGTTTCAAAATGGAAGTCAATCAGTGGTGAATACAGGGAGGACAGAATATGATTTTTGAAGAGCTGGCGGTCGGACCGCTTTCGGTTAACTGTTTTGTCCTGGGCTGCGAAAACAGCCGTGAAGGGGTTGTTATCGATCCGGGCGGAGATATAGACCTGATCCGTCAGGCAGTTAAAAAACATGGGCTGAATATCAATACCATCATCAATACTCATGGCCATTTTGATCATGTGGGCGGCAACCATCAGGCCGTCACTTCTTTTGGCGCGCGCCTGCTCATACATCAGGCAGACGCCTACCTGCTTGGAAAAGTTGCCGAAGTGGCTGGAATGTACGGCATGGCCGGGGAAAACTCTCCGGAACCGGATGAGTTTCTGCATGATGGCAAGGAATTAACTTTTGGGAATTATACTTTGAAGGTGCTACACACGCCTGGACACACTCAGGGTGGTTGCTGCCTTTACATAAAATCAGAAAACAAGATCATAACCGGAGACACTCTCTTCGCCGATTCGATAGGTCGGACCGACCTGCCAGGCGGCTCGCACGATCAGTTGTTGGAGTCGATCCGCACCAAACTGTTTACCCTTCCCGACAATGTGATTGCCTACCCTGGACATGGGCCGGAAACCACCATTGGCCATGAAAAACGCTGTAATCCTTATTTCTAGGAATTGGATATGTTAAATAGCAAGTGCATCATATTGGGTGTCAGTGGTGGAATCGCTGTCTATAAAGCCGTAGAGCTTCTGCGCCTGCTTACCAAGGCAGAGGCTGAAGTGCATGTCATAATGACCCGCGCGGCACAGGAGTTTGTTACGCCGCTGACCTTCCAGACTCTTTCCGGAAATCCCGTTCATACTGAGCTTTTCAACCTTATTTCTGAGCGTGAGATCGGCCATATTTCCCTGGCCGATCGGGCGCAGCTTTTTTTATTAGCACCTGCCACTGCCAACATTATTGGCAAGATTGCAGCCGGTATTGCCGATGATATGCTGACTACCACGGTCATGGCTACCAAAGCCCCGGTTCTAATTGCCCCGGCCATGAATGTCAACATGTACACCAATCCGATTTACCGCGAGAATGAAGAAAAACTACGGCGCTTCGGCTACCGGTTTGTGGCACCGGTTAGCGGGAGCCTGGCCTGCGGCTGGGAGGGAGAGGGCAAACTGGCTCCGCCGGAGACAATTTTCGAAGCGGCTGTGGCAGCTCTCACGACAAAAGATCTGGCTGGGCGAACGGTTATGGTTACGGCCGGACCAACCCGTGAAGAAATAGATCCTGTCCGCTACATAAGCAATCACTCCTCCGGCAAGATGGGTTACGCCCTGGCACGCTCAGCTGTCCGCCGGGGCGCACGCGTGATCCTGATCAGTGGCCCTGTAAATCTGGCCGCACCTGACGGTGTCGAGCTGTTGAGCGTTACAAGCGCACGCGAAATGCAGGCTGCCGTTATGGCGCATGTTAGCGGGAGCGATGTCATCATCAAGGCGGCGGCTGTGGCCGACTATCGCCCGTTTGAGAGACAGCAGGCCAAAATAAAGAAAAAGGACGATACTGCATCCATAGAGCTCATAAAAAATCCTGATATTCTGACAGGAGTAGGGGCATTGCAGAATCGCCCATTTCTGGTCGGATTCGCCGCCGAAACCGGATCGGTTCGCGAGTATGCCGCCCAAAAGCTGTCTGATAAGAATCTGGATATGATTGTGGCCAACGATGTCAGCCAGAGTGATGCCGGTTTTAATGTGGATACTAACCGGGCCTGGCTGCTCTTTAAAGACGGACGCAGCGTCGAGCACAGCCTGATGTCCAAGGACGAATTGGCGGGTATAATTCTCAACCACATTGTTACAGGACTTGCCGCCCGCTGAGAATCGGCCGCGCAAGCCTGTTTTGGCTTGACTTGACTGTTTGAAAGTACTAGGTTTTTCATATTTCCAACTGATACGGAGGTACCTTCCGTGGCCTTATTGATCGGCACCGGCCTCATAGTTAAGATTGTTCTTCTGATTCTGGTCTTCTTCTCGGTTGTTTCCTGGGCTATCATCATGTTCAAGCTCTTCCAGATCCACCGTGCCAACAGTGAATCCGTAAGGTTTATGGACTTTTTCTGGAAATCGAAGCGCTTTGATGCCATCGCCTCTCAGGCAGACCGCTTTGCCAGCTCCCCTTTGACGGTACTCTTCAACGAAGCCTACGGCGAATTAAAAAAGGTCGTGGAGGCTGACAGCGCCAGCGACGGCAGCGCCCTCAGCACCGATCTGGGCGGCGTGGAGAACGTTTCGCGCGCGCTGAGAAGGGCCACAAACTCCGAGATCACCCGGCTGGAAAAATATACCACTTTTCTGGCCACAACCGGCTCCACATCTCCCTTCATCGGACTGTTCGGAACCGTGTGGGGCATCATGACCGCCTTTGAGGGGATCGGCAAGACCGGATCCGCCTCTCTGGCCGTTGTTGCACCCGGCATTGCCGAAGCCCTGATCGCCACTGCAATCGGGCTGGTGGCCGCCATTCCTGCTGTCATGGCCTACAACCACTTTCAACACAAAATCCGCGTTCTGGTTAAAGAGATGGATAACTTTTCGACCGAGTTTCTCAACATCGTGCAACGCAATATTGCGGGTAAATAAACTATGGCCATGGGTGGAGGACAAAACGACAACCGCAGCATGATGGCAGACATCAACGTCACCCCCTTGGTGGACGTTATGCTCGTTCTGTTAGTGATCTTCATGGTCACAGCGCCGATGATGCAGCAGGGCGTCCAGGTCAATCTGCCCAAAGCTGATACTAAGGCAATGACTCCCCCGGAGGAATCGGTTGTGGTGACCGTGGACAAAACCGGTAAAACTTATATCAATAAGGACGCTGTCCCGGCCGGCGACCTTCGAAATCGCCTTTCAGCCATGTTTGCGTCAAGAGCAAAAAAAGAGGTCTTTCTTAAGGCCGACGCCGGAGTACCCTACGGCGAGGTTGTAAAGGCCATGGCCGACATAAAAGGCGCCGGCATCGAAAGGCTGGGCATGGTAACAGAACCGTCCGCAAAATAATGACCGTTCGTCAGACAACAATCGACACCGGTATGGGTGTCAGTTGCATCGCTTCCACCGTCGTTCATCTGGCGGTTTTTTTGTTGCTGGTTTGGTGGGGGAAACTCTTTCCGGTCAACTTGAATCTGCAGGAAACTTATTATGTGGATGTCGTAAATCTTCCGGTGTCCGATCCTCAGGCCGGTAATCCCCAGCAAAAGGGCAATGATGCGGAAACGGCCCCGCCGCCGGCAAAACTGCCCGAGAAACAGATGACCACGCCTCCGACTCCAAAGTCCGGATCAGCCAAGCCATCCAATAAAAGCACCAAACCGGCTGCCAAAACAGTCGATCCGAATGAATCTGCATTTGCCGAACGAATGTCACGACTGGAAGGCAAGAGTGAGGCCAAACAGCAGGAGGCCGCTCTGGAGCGGCTGCGCAACAAGGTTACGGTATCAGGCAGTGGCAGAGCCGGCATGCCCGGGGCGACCGGCACAGAAGTCGGCAGTGATTATACAGCCTACATTCAATCCAGGCTTAAAGATGCTTTTCGCGAAACAATCAGCTACACCAGTAAAAACCCTGAAATGCACATGAGGCTGTTCATCGATGCCAACGGCAGACTGTCCCGACGTAAACTGGAGCGCAGCAGTGGCGACAGGGCATTTGAACTTTCGGTGCAGCGGGCCATAGACATGGCCAGTGAGAAATTCCCGCCGCCGCCCAACAAGAGGATTTTCGAGGGTGTTTTTGTATTCAAACCTCAAGGGATTACCCCCGAGCGAGGCAGATGAGGTCCGTATGCGTTTGATTATCCTTCTTTTCACATGTATTCTGATTCTACCAACTGCGGTTTTTGCTCAAAACGGTTATGTTGAAGTAACCGCCCCCGGCAACCGCCTGCTTAAATTGGCCGTTGACACCCCTCATCCGCTTGATCAGACGGTCACTCCTGATTCTGCCAGAGAAATCTCTGAGTTACTGATCTTTGACATGAATATGTCCGGTATCGCTTCGGCTGAAAGCAGGGATCAACTTCCACTGCCGGGAGGCATCGCACTGGCAGAAAGTGATTTTGCACCCTGGATGAGCGGTGGCTACGACCTGGTAATCCGCAGCGCTTACAGCATCAAAGGCGAAGAGTTGACGGTTGAGTTTCGTCTGTTCGATGTCATCAACCGCAAACTGATGACCGCCAAGCGCTATCTTGGTAAAAAAAGTGAGCTGCGACGTTTTGCGCATTCTTTTGCGGATGAAGTTTTGTTGGTCATGACCGGGGAGAAAGGCTGCTTTACCTCCCGAATCGCGTTTGTTTCAACCCAGACCGGCAATAAGGAAATTTCTGTCATGGATTGGGATGGACACAACCCCCTCCCGCTGACACGAAACGGCTCCATCAACATTAACCCCGATTTTACACCGGACGGACGGGAAATCATTTTTACATCCTATAAACGGGGAAATCCTGACCTGTACCGGCGTGCACTCTCCAATACGGCAGAAATTCCACTGTCAAATCGCAAAGGTTTGAACATTACCGGCACCTGGTCACCGGACGGCAGCAAAATCGCTCTGGCGCTCAGTAAGGATGGTGACGCCGAGATATACACCATAGCAAAAGACGGCAGCAATCCTGTCAGGCTCACGGTAAGCCATTCACTTGAGGTCTACCCGGCCTGGTCTCCGGATGGCAGTCAGATCGCCTTTGTATCGGATCGTCTGGGGAAACCGCAGATCTTCGTGATGAACTCTGACGGAGGCAATGTCAGGAGACTTACTAATTCAGGCGGTTACAACGTCAATCCGCGCTGGTCACCCAAAGGGGACAGGATAGCTTACTCCCGCTCACAGGGTGGCTTTCAAATCTATTCCATTCGTGCGGATGGGACCGGCGACACTCAGCTTACCAACGAGGGCAACAACGAAAACCCGTCCTGGTCGCCGGACGGGCGGTTTATTGCGTTCAGCTCTAACCGGGGCGGCGGCCAGGGGTTGTATGTCATGCGAGCAGACGGCAGCGGACAGACCAGAGTTACGCATGGTAAAGGGAGTTATTTCCAGCCGGCCTGGTCGCGTAATTGATTAATTTCAAACCCCTAAGTAGAGAGAATATTTATTTATTCGCAGTTATTTTGTTTTAACAGTTGCAAATCGAACGCTGTTATGTATAATTCACACGCAATGATGATGCAAATTCAGGCAAAGTGCCTTACTTAATGGGACAAAGGAGACGGGTATGAGGAACAGAATGGTAGGTCTGCTGGCTGCGATCAGCATGGCAGCTTTAATTGCCGGTGGTTGTGCAAACAAGGAAGTTGTAAAGAGTGAGGAAGCTGTAGTTCCCAAGGCAGCCCCCGCAAAAGTGGAAGTTGCCAAGCCAGAGCCTGTCAAGCAGGCTGAACCCGTCAAAGCTGCACCAAAACAGGTGGAAGAGTCTGGAGCCAAAGCCTCCTCAGCCGCAGCAAATTTCGAGACCATCTATTTCGGCTTCGACAAGTCCGATCTGACCCAGGCGGCACGTGATGTTCTCAGCAAGAATGCCGATATAGCCCTCAAGGCATCTGATGCCAAGATCCAGATCGAAGGCCACTGTGATGAGCGCGGTTCTGCCGAGTACAACTTGGCTCTGGGTGAGCGCCGAGCAAAATCCTCCATGCAGTATCTGGTAACACTGGGGGTAAAAGCCGACCGTCTTTCCACCATCAGCTACGGCAAAGAGAAGCCGGCTGTCAAGGGTAGCGATGAAGCAGCCTGGTCAAAAAACAGAAGAGCTGAGTTTATTGTAAAATAAATACTGAAAATGCAGTTGTCGTTCATACGCCAGAGCTTACATGCTCTGGCGTTTTTTTTAGGAGGCCGGATGTTCTGGTTGAAAAAGGCAAAAACGACTATCGAGAGCTTGGAGCAGGCCGATATATGCCGACTTGAGGCGGAGGCGCTGTACCGCTCCGGAAAGTATCATTGCGCCGAGGCGGTCATGGAGACCATCCGCAAGCACTTTGCACCCGACGTCCCCGAAAGTGTCGTCGGAACAGTGTCGGGCTTCGGCGGAGGTTCGAGTTCTGGATGCATATGCGGGGCGGTTTCAGGCGGCACGGTAGCTCTGGGATTGGTGTCGGCTGACAAGAAGAAAACCACGCGCCTGACCAAGGAACTTCATACGTGGTTTAAAGAGAAGTATGGAGTGACCTGCTGTAAAATCATTCGAGCCAACAACAACAAAGGCGTCTGTCCGGTACTGACCGGCGAAGTTGCCGGGAAAATCGCTGAAATGCTCGGAAAACAATAATCCGGCTTTCACCTATAAATCTGATTTGACGACGTACACCTGGCTGGCGTTGCCGGCCTATCCCCTACCAGCCGACATCAAGTGAAAATCTGATGAAGGGCACATCATCGATGTGCATATGCCCTCTTGGACCATCATAAAATTCAAAACCTCTGTCAAAAGCATACCCGAGTGCACCGGTTAATCTGGTACCCGGAACAGGCAGGTATTCAGCCCCTCCCATCACCTTGTAGTCCCGGTATTTCACAGCCTTTGCGCCGGATGAGGCGTCTTTGAGTTCATATTCATCACTGGCAAAATCTCCGGACAAAAACAATCTGACCTGCTTTGACGGTATGTACTTAACACCCGGCCTCGGTGCAACAAAATCAAAACTCCAGCTCTGGTTTGGCTGATAGGTGAAACCGATCACCGGGAGAAAGAGGGATGAATGATATCCAACCCTGTATATAAAGCCACCCACCATTGTCAGGCCATTATCAAAGGAGTAGCCGCCCATTGCAAGCATCGGCATCCGTACATCATCACTGCCCAGATTTCCGAAATCACTGTAAAATCCGGGACTGAGCCTCATACTGACGAAGGAGCGCTCATTGATGCGGTAATTGAGGCCGGTCTCAAGCGTCAGGGAGTGCAAATCCTGCGGCAGGGCGGCCGCGGCGGTGGCGTCGATATGTTTCAATCCGTATCCTCCGCCAATCGATAGTGTCGTTCTGCTGTCCAGCTTTATATTGCGGTTCAGTCGAAAGCGGTAGTCGCTGATTTCCGCTGATGCATTGACGCTACGCAGATCAGCTGACGGCAGGTATCCATGGCTGAGCTGAATATACCAGTCTTGCGACGGCTGCAGAGGCATTACCCTTGCTTTTTCTGCGGGTAATGATCCGCTCTGCTCCTGGCCGGATACCACCACACAAGGCAGCATCGATAAAATGACTATGGCGACTTGCAGAACTTTCTTTGCATCGAGTGTAAATCCGGTGATCATATCGTCTCCTTTAACTCTCCCTAAAAGTGCCTTGGTACTATCGTATCAATCCCGCCGCGTATACACAAACAAAAATGATCAGGGTATTTACCGGCTGGGCCTGCATTATGTTGAAATTAATTCACTTCGATACGTATAAGTTCTTTTTTTTTAACCAGCGGTATGGTATTTAACCGGAACTAAATTTTATTACTCTCAACTGGGGAGGCAACATGAGCAACAAAGGTAAAAACGAGCAACTGACCAAGTGGGTCGAAGAAGTCGCTGCATTGTGCGGACCGGACAAAATTCACTGGTGTGACGGCTCTCAGGCAGAGTATGACGATCTCTGTAACCAGCTTGTACAGAGCGGTACCTTCAAGAAGCTGAACCAGGAAAAACGTCCCAACAGTTATCTGGCCTGGTCAGATCCGGGCGATGTGGCCCGTGTTGAGGACCGCACCTACATCTGCAGCATTTCCAAGCAGGATGCCGGTCCGACCAACAACTGGATGGCTCCCAAAGAGATGAAGGATACCCTGAACAAGCTCTTCAAGGGCTGTATGCGCGGCCGCACCATGTACGTAATTCCTTTCAGCATGGGGCCGCTCGGCTCACCGATCGCCAAAATCGGCGTTGAAATTTCCGATTCTCCCTACGTTGCAGTTAATATGAAAATCATGACCCGGATGGGCAAAGCGGTTCTGGATGTGCTTGGCGATGGGGAATTTGTACCCTGCCTCCATTCGGTCGGCGCACCCCTGGAGCCGGGTCAGAAGGATGTTCCCTGGCCCTGCAACAAGGAAAAATACATTGTCCACTTCCCGGAAGAGCGCTCAATCTGGTCATTCGGCAGCGGCTACGGCGGCAACGCCCTGCTGGGCAAGAAGTGCCTGGCCCTCCGGATCGCTTCCAAGATTGCCAAGGATGAAGGCTGGCTGGCCGAGCATATGCTTATCCTGGGAATTGAATCTCCTGAAGGCGAGAAAACCTACGTTGGAGCGGCTTTCCCAAGTGCCTGCGGAAAAACGAATCTGGCCATGCTGGTACCACCTGAATCTTTCAATAAGAGCGGCTGGAAAATCTCTACCGTCGGAGATGATATCGCCTGGATCAAACCCGGGCCGGACGGCAGGCTGTATGCCATCAATCCGGAGTACGGCTTCTTTGGCGTGGCTCCCGGCACATCATTCAAAACCAACCCCAACGCCATGGAGTCCTGTGCCGCCAATTCTATCTTTACAAACGTTGCTCTGACTCCAGATGGCGATGTCTGGTGGGAAGGGATGACCGATGCCAAGCCGCCGCTGCTGACAGATTGGCAAGGCAACAAATGGACACCTGATTGCGGCAGAAATGCGGCCCACCCCAACTCTCGCTTCACTTCACCGGCCGGACAATGCCCCTCTATTGATCCGGAATGGGAAAACCCGAAAGGTGTGCCAATCAGCGCAATGATTTTCGGAGGACGCCGTAACAATGTTATTCCGCTGGTCTACCAGGCCTTCAACTGGAGTTTCGGCGTTTATATGGCCGCCACTATGGGTTCTGAGACGACCGCTGCCGCTGTAGGGGCAACAGGCGCTGTCCGTCGTGATCCATTTGCTATGCTGCCCTTCTGCGGTTATCATGTGGCTGATTATTTTGCCCACTGGCTGCAGGTTGGCCGGACCACGCCGATCCCTCCGCGCATCTTCAGTGTTAACTGGTTCCGCAAGGATGCCAACGGCAACTTCCTCTGGCCCGGTTTCGGCGAAAATATGCGCATTCTGAAATGGATTGCTAAGCGCGTACAAGGAAACGCCGCCGCCGTTGAAAGCCCGCTGGGCTGGATGCCGCGCTATGAGGATCTGGACTGGACCGGTCTGGACAGCGTAACCCGCGATCAGTTCTACGAGTTGATGTCGGTCGACCGCGATGTCTGGAAGGAAGAGATTGTTTCACACGAAGAGCTGTTCGTAAAAATGTACGACCGGCTTCCGAAGGAGTTCCTGCATATCCGTCAGTTGATCCTGTCCGGACTGTGGCGTTCGCCGGAACATTGGGAGCAGTACCACCCGACGATTGACGCCAATAGCTAGTTTTTTAAACATCACGACCTGAAAGCATTAAGGGCGCTGCATCCGCGGCGCCCTTTTTTTAATCCTCCACCTCTATTTCCCGCACCCGCATCTCTTCTCCAGCGATTATGACCACCCTGTTGCCTCCACAATGGCAACAGGCGCCAAACAACTCAGCAAGTGGGGTTTCAGAGCCGCAATCCTGGCACAAACCTCTTCCGGCCACTCTGGTGATAGTGAGCTGCGCACCTTCCAGCAGGGTTTCGCGACTGCAGGCTTCGAAGCAGAATTCGATGGCCTCCGGCACCACCGTGCTTAACTCCCCGATTTCAACTTCAAGCGAGTTGACCCGGCGGCCACCCGAATGTTGCAGGCAGAGGTCTATGATCCCCTGGGTTATTGACATTTCATGCATGAACTACCCCGACAAACCTATCAATAATTACTTTTAGAAATAATAAAGCCTGCGGGGTAACCCCGCAGGCTTTTGTTCAAGACCCTGTAAGAGTGGTGAATTACTTCTTCTTCTCAGGAGCAGGCGCAGCAGCAGGAGCGGCAGCAGGTGCAGCAGCTTTTGCATCAGCAGCAGGAGCAGCAGCCTTGTTGGAAGAAGGAGAAGCCTGAACGGGCTTCGGTGCTTCAGCAGCAGGAGCAGGAGCAGGTTTAGGGGCTTCTTCTTTTTTCTTGCAGCCAGCTGCGAAAACAGTTGCCAGTGCGAGTACCAGGGCCAGAGAGATCATTTTTTTCATTGTTCGTTCCTCTTTCGCTTTTTGAATTTACCATTTAAACGCTATGCGCATGGTTTAAAAAATCAAATTTGGAATATACGCATATTCCCGGTAGTGTCAAGTTTTTTTTTGTACGTATGCATGGGGGGGCATTTGTCAACCGTTGATCGTATTCCCAGCCTCCACTATAATCGCATCCAGATCCAGAAGAGTTGCGCGGCCTTCAGGCAGAATCAATACAGCTGAAGCAAAATGGGTGTCCGGAGCTTCCTGAAGCTCGATATCCTGCTCCGATACTATCCTTGAAACACGCTCAGCCAGAAATCCAAGTGATGCGATCTTTACGTCCAGCACAATGATTTTCTCAAATTCAGGAGTATGTCCAAAACCAAGAAAAAGAGCCAGATCCATGACAGCTACAATGGCACCGTGAAAGTTAATGGCGCCGTGGTAATATGCCGGGGCAAGCGGAATCGGCCAGCTCGTGGCAGGATCCGAGACTTCCGCAACCTGTTCGAGATCAAAGGCATAACTCCGGCCATGCATGAAAAAGATCAAAAACTTGCGCTGATTGGCAGCCATACCGGTGTGCTATGCCTGACCCATCTGAAACCGCTCAACCACTACCAGCAGCTCCTCAGCCAGTTGCGCCAGCTCCTTGGTCGCCAGTGCCATATCCTGCATGGCTGCCAACTGCTCCTCTGTTGCTGCAGACACCTGTTCAGTCGAGGCGGCATTGTCATCCGCAACTTTTGCAATTTCATCTACCGCTTTGACCATTCTGGCAGAACCTTCCAGCTGCATTTGTGAAAGATCCGCAATACTGGATGCCTTCCGCTCTGTTTCCAGAACGGTTTTGAGGATCTCCTGGAAAGCGCCGGCGGTTACATCTATGTTTTTCTTGCCTTCCTTGATGCTGCGGGAGCTCTCCAAAATGACCTCATGGACCCGCCGGCTCTCTTCACGGAGAGTCTCTATCATATCATTGATATCAGAAGCAGACTGAGCTGAACCATCCGCCAGTTTGCGCACCTCTTCCGCAACAACTGCAAAGCCTTTACCGAATTCTCCGGCCCGGGCCGCTTCAATAGAAGCATTCAACGCCAGAAGATTGGTCTGGCGGGCAATATCTCCGATACAATCCGCTACTTTGCCAACTTTTTGAAGTTTATTGTTGAAAGCATCGAATTGGCGACCGACGGTCTCCTGATTTTCCAAAAAATCCTTCATCCGTTCGAGTGAGTCACTCGCGAGCGAACCGCCATGCTGTGCTGTCAGACTGGTTTCACGCGCGGCTTTGGCTGTTTCGCGGGCACGAGCTGCAACCAGCTCTATCGAAACCGCCATTTCCCGAATCGTCTTTGAGCTTTTTTCAACCATTTCAGCCTGAGATTCGGCTCCACGCGATATCTGCTCTATCGCCTGCGCAACCTCCTCCGTGGAGGCGTTGATCTCGAGTGCAGTGGAATTTATCTCCCGGGCAGAATCGGAGATTTTGCCGGACGTTTTTTTGATATGACCCACCAGATCACGCAGACTCTGGAGCATTAGATTGATCAATCCGGCCAGCTCGTGGCTTTCATCGGGTATTTTAGAGGGCCGGATAACTACGTCTTTTGTGAGGTCACCCCGGCTGATCGATTCGGCAGAATCGGTCAGCCGGCCAATATTGGCTGTAAATCCCTTTGAAAAGAGCCATCCCAGAATCAGGCCGACCGTCATCGCAACGGCATATCCAAGGATACTGCTGATCTCCGCGGAATATCCGAGCAACTCCACCAGTTTTGGACTGAAGGCAACCGCTGCTACAACAATAACAAAACCGATAATGAATTTATGGCCTATGGGGATGCGCATGTTCGACCCTCCATTTAAATTGACCGGCTAAAAACAAGAAAACAACTAGATCCGTCTATATATCCGCTCTACCGGACAGAGCCCGGTAAACCGTCTACGGACGTCACCCACCAGTGTTTCGGATCTGCCGAGAACAAGTACTCCGCCAACCGGCAGTACGTCTGCGACGCCATGCAGTATCTTCTCCTGATCCGGCCGGGTGAAATAAATCAGCGTATTTCGGCAGAGCACCAGATTGCAGGGCAGATAATTCTCCACTGCCGTAATGTCGTCCTGATAAAAATTAACCATTTCACGAATGGCAGCAGTCAAGCGCATCCTGGAGCCAATGGAATGAAAGTATCGCTCACGGATTTCACTTGGCAGCTCTTTTATCCTGTCGTCATTGAATTCGGCTTTTCTGGCCGCCTGCAATATTCCTTCATCTATATCGGTTGCGTCTATTGTAGTGGTAACACGTCTCAAATCGCGGGCAAAATATTCCCTCAGCATAATCGCCAGACTGTAAGCCTCTTCACCGCCGGCGCACCCGAGGCTCCAGGTCCGGAGAGGAGTTTTGCTCTCGTCACATGTTTTATAGAGTTGCGGGATAACCTCTCGATGCAGCTTTTCGAACATGGATGGGTTGCGAAAGAACTGACTGACATGGATGGTCAGCGCTTTTTGAAGAAGATCAAGTTCCTGCTCGCTCTGACGCAGCAGATTGCAATAGGCGGCAGCATCCGTACACCTGCATGAACGCATCCTTATGGCAATGCGACGCTTCATGCACTTGTCCTTATAGACGGACATGGAAAATTTTCGGCGCATTTCCAGAATCATGCCGATTTCGGCCAGTTCATCATCGCCTATATCGAAATGTTCGTTATACTCCAATCCGGACAGAGTGCTCTTCACAGGCTTTCCTTTTCCTTGGTACGGGGGATATTTCTACCACGAAGCGCCCCGCTGTGCAACCGCAAGAATGCAAGCTGTCGCGTCATGGCAAACAGATTGCAACGCTAAGCCGGGTAGTGTTACATTTCTGCGTCAAAATATTCACACGTACCCAGTTTACCTGGGCCGGACATTCAGATGAGCGATATTTCTCCAGAATCGTACATTGATTCAGCAGCGGCCGGCGCCGCAAAAAATGCGGTCATCGATCAAAATCTGTCACATGAATTGCGAGCGGCACTTACCGCCGACAAAGATCAACTCTTCTCTGTTGTCCAGAGCGCCGGTGAAGACGTGTTGAAGGCCGCCCTGCACAACCCCTCACTTGATGAGCAGCATCTGCAGGTACTGCTCAAAAGACGGGGATTAGGCAGCATCCCGGCGGCGATATACAACAGCAGGCGCCTGCTTGAAAGCTACCCCGTCAAATTTGCGCTGGTGTGCCATCCGGAGACCCCTTCGCATATCGTACTTACCCTTATACCGCTTCTGTACATCTTTGACCTATTAAAGATTTGTCTGATGCCTGGCATATCTACAGACGTGCATCAAGCTGCCGAGCGCAGCATAGTTCAGCGCATACCGACCCAGCCACTGGGCAACAAGATGACACTGGCCCATCGCGGCTCGGCGGCCGTTGTGGAGGCCCTGCTTAGGGAAGGTCTGCCAACTGTTGTTGAGGCCTGCCTTGACAATCCGCACCTGAAAGAGGGCTCTTTGCATCAGTTTCTCACTTCGGCACAGGCCACCGCTGAAACAGTTTCGATGGTAGCCCGACACTCCCGCTGGAAAAGCCGCCCCAACATCCGTCTGGCAATCCTTAAGAATCCTCGAACGCCGGCCATATGGTATACAATGTTCCTGCCAGGTCTTCCGTCCACCACGTTGAGAGATCTACTGGCATCACCCCGCCTGACTTTTGCCCAAAAAGAGCTTGTCCGCCAGGCTGGTCACCACAAATGACCAGATCTGTCGTCTTCATCATCATTCTGTTCTGCGCACAAACCGCACTTTGTCAGGCGGCAATATTCGGCTCAGCCCGGCACGCCACGCCTGTTCTGAATTCGCCCGATTTCAACTCGGTCTTCGGCGGCAAGGATAGCACCGTTCTGAAAACAGACCGCTGCGGACAGGTTCGTGAACTTGAATATATCGCTCTGCCGGGAACTGTTTTCGAAATTCTGGAGGAGCTCGCACACGGCAACAGGACGATCTACCGGGTCAAAACGAAGGAATATCAATCCCGGCCCGGAATCAGGCTTTATGTAGAGAGTCGCTTCCTGGCGCTGCAAAATAGCGCTCCACAGCCCATAAAACGCCTCCTGCCGGAACGGGAGCACATCTTGGCAGCGCTTAGAATGTCTGCAGGCAGTCCGTACGTGTGGGGCGGCAATGTGCAGAATGGAGTTCCGGAGCTGTCAGACTACTTCTATCGCAATATCGCCGTCACCGGCAACGAACGCTTAATGCTGGCCGGCCTTGACTGCTCCGGCTTGCTCTATCAGGCCACCAATGGCTGGGCTCCCCGCAATACGTCCCAGCTGGTTTCATTTGGCAGGGCGTTGCCGATCAGCGGCAAAAATGCGCAGGGAATTGCCAGACTGCTGGAACCATTGGACCTGATTGTCTGGAATGGGCACGTCATTATTGTGCTTGATGAAAAGACCGTCATAGAAAGCAGGCTGGAGTGCGGAAAACCTGGCAACGGCGGGGTAGTGACAACTTCGCTGACAAAACGCCTGAGCGAAATCACGCAGACCCGAAGACCGGCCAACAGCTGGCCTGCTACCGGAAAACGGCGAGATGTTTTTGTAGTGCGGAGATGGTACGGATTCTAGCATTTCCTTCTGACGAGTTTCTTACTCACTTTCATTGATGTATATTTCTGTAACATCCCTGATTTCCCGGATAATTTCAATCTGCCTCTGAAAAAGGAATTGCGCTAGAAACCGGTCGAGGACCTTGTCCGGCGCAATAGTGAACCTGTAGTACCTTGGGATGGCATCCCCTTCAATACCGACGAGCTTGGCCTCAGTTTTTACGGTATAGTTAAGGTTCTGATGCATGATGCCGTGCATCATGAAGCTAAGTATTATTTCATCGCCTATTTCGAGCGTGGAAGGCTGTTCCACCTTTACGCAGGCCCCGTTTATTGAAAGTTCAGTCAGTTTACCTCGCAACATCCCATCAGATGTCCTGAGCAGCACACTTTGATACGAATCCAACTCCAGCCTGATGTAGTTTCGCCTTTCTGCCATTATCTCTACATAGCAGAATTTTCGTAAAGAGGCCGCCCGTCTTCGGATGTTTACATACTGAACATGTGCAAAAAGATCGTGCCGGAGCGCTTTGCATCTGATGAAGGTACAATGTTGCCCGGTCATCACTACGGCCTGCTGGGGATACACGTCCACTTCGACTATATCCCGCTCAATTTCAATCAGTTGGGCAGGATAAGAAACCGGCAGGCCTTTGTAGTAATTTATAAGCTGTACTTCGTATCTCGGCTGCTTTTCCAGTTCCCGCTTCAAAATTGAAATGATCTCGGCCTGATCTTCGTCAAACGTTTCGTTGATGCGAGTGCTGTAGAGGTATGAGTAGTCCACTGAAGCTACCTTTAACTCTGGTAAGTGAAAGCTGCAGGAATATTTGTTCTTTTACCGTTATGCAGAAGTATATTGGATTATTTCAGGATCACCAGCCGATAATATAATTTGCCCGGGTTTCCAGAGAAAATGAATTAGCGGCATCCTCCGTCATCAAACCAGGTAATTACGATAGACAGGCCCGGACGTTTGCAGATCAGAAGATCCGTTCCCGCACAGATGCGCGGGAACGGTAATTTGAAACTCCTGGGACTACTGCTTTTTGCCTGGACGGTCGCTCTTCATTTCAGCCCGGAACTTCTCGCGGCATGCTTTCAGAGCATCGTGATTAGCTGCCGCCTGCACACAGGTTTTCTCTTCCTGATTACGGGCGATTCGTTGATCAATGTGTTTCAACACTTCGGCCTTCCTCGTCTCAAAGTTTTGCCCGCCCCCTTTTTCGTCAGCCGCAAAAACAGAGGTGACACACAATCCTGTGAGCAATGCTGCGATTAAAGCTGTTTTCATAACTTCCTCCCTTTTTGAGAAATGATACCCGCAAAATTTATTGCGGGATTTCGTTGCTTAAACCTTCGACCATTTTATCACTTTTGAGATGGCGGCACAGACATTTTCATATCGTTCGGTCTGCAGGCAAAATATTTTTTGTCCGGCGTGTAGACACAGGTACCCGTCTTGTTTCCGTTTGGACCGGACATTTCACAGGTGGTTCCTTCGGATTTCCCTTTACATACACTGATAGCAATTTCAGGAGGTACTCTGGAAGCTCCGTTTTGCTGTCCCTGCGGTGGTTGCCCCTGCTGCGGTTGCTGTGGCTGGCTGTTGTAATATGCAGCAAAGGTATTAGAGGATACCAGCAACAACCCCAAAATCAATCCTGTTCTTATTTTTCTGGTTAACATGGCTTTTCTCCTTTCTGGGTTTATGGATGCGGCTGTGTGCCTTGATCATCCCTTTGATTATACTGTTCAGCCTCTATTTCGATCCGAACAGGAATGCTGAATCCGGGATATTCGGAAGCTGAATGCGATCAGAGTATATGAAAGCCGTTCCAATTTCTTGAGAGTTAAGGGCACGGAGAGTCTTTATATTACTCTTCTGGCTCGCGGTGAGAGTTTTGTAGATTGAGGCGAAGGCGGTCGCGTATTCATAGGACAACTCACCGTCCAGTTCACCGTAGCGTCTGCCAAGTGCAGTTATATCCCGTTCGGCAGGAATTTCTCCACGCAGGAAGCCACGCATTTTTGCAGAAATGGCGCGCCGTACATCAATAATCTCTTTCATCGGGTTGCGCTGCCGCTCTAGAACTGAAGTCAGACGTGCCCGCTGACTGCTGTTCAGCACATCTACAAAGGCTGCGCCGGAGTCTCCGGTAAGCGATGTG
The DNA here is from genome assembly GCA_964619855.1 of uncultured Geobacter sp. Lineage (GTDB taxonomy): Bacteria > Desulfobacterota > Desulfuromonadia > Geobacterales > Pseudopelobacteraceae > JACRCG01. Next base: position 48,080 of record CAZUGI010000004.1, read on the forward strand.
GAAATATCAAAATCCTTCTGCCCCATGGCCGGCATGTCTTTCAGATAAAAACCGCCGAAGTAGGTCCCGTGGCGCTCGGGACAGAAATAGGTGTCTGCCTCGATCGAACCTGCATACCAGCTGAAAAACTCACTGGCTAGAGTCATGTAGCCCACGCTCACAAGCTTGGATGCGCCGCGCGGCCGCAGTGTGCGAACCTCTTCACGATCTATTTCCGGCCAACTGTTGAAATCTCCGAATTTCATCTTTGCCAGAGTTGCTTTCTGCTGGCTGGTCATCGAGCTCACCAGTGAACCGAACACTTTTGCCCGTTTGTAGGCCAGTCTGGCATCCAACTCAAAAAGATCGGCGGTATACGAAATAACTGCCTTACGGTTTAATCCTGACGAGCCGGATGGAATCTTTCCGTCAAGCTCACGGTGGAAAGCGGCTACCAACGGGAAGCGTTTCTGTGCAATCTGCTGCACCAACGGTTCCTGTTCCCTGGCGGCCTCTTCGAAAAGCCTGCGCTGCTCCGTTGAAAGCATCTTCATCACGTTTCCGGCCACCCGGTCGAGAAACATCGGGTTATGCCCTTTACCGGCTGCATCAATGTCACGCATGTACTGAAATCCGAAAAAATCGGCTACCTTACCAGGCGGAATAAAGGTGGAGCTGCCAAAGTCACCGGTCATGAAAGCCAGGCCGCTGAAGGCGATTGTGTGAAGTTGTGCCTGATCTGATATGGCCTGCTCGATCGAGTACTGCTGGCGTCCATTTTTCTGACCGCCTCGTCGCGGTTCCCGCTTTCCTTCGCGAGGGGGCGGAGGCTGATTGTCATCATCGCGGCGAGGCGGGCGATCCTGGGCAATTGCTATTGATGCAGACAGGATGATGTTAAGAGTTAGTAGGATTAGTCTGGTTTTCATGACGGAGCTCCTTTATGAGTGTGACATTTTTTTGTGCTTACTGGAAAAATCCGTCTGTATTGCCTATATAACCAGTGGCAGTTGCATCTGAAATAACAGCCGAATACAGATAAGGAGTGGCCGTATAGGTAAAGTCAAAGCTGGTGCCGTCTGCGTATTTGCCTGCCATGATTGATGCACGCAGTGCCATGAGCTTGGTTTTCTGTGCGGCAGTCAGCGTTTTGTACACACTGGCCGTTACAGTTGCATAATTGTAGTTGTTCTCGCCATCCAGCTCTCCATAACTTCCAGACAATGCAAGAACCTGTGCCTTAATTCCGCTGCTGTCCACGCCTCCTGTGGCAATTAGCGTGCGCAGCAGGGTTGCGATTTGAGTCCGGATCGCGACAATATTGTTCTTAACACCGCTGGAGAGGGTTGCGTTGTTAGCATACAGGTTGTTCCTTTGAGTATTCACTAGGCTCGACATCAGAGTGGCCTGGTTTGAATCAACGTATCCGTAGGTGCTGTCGCTGAGTGCCCGTCCGGCTGTTGCGGTAAGCTGTTCGTTGATACTGTATCCTTCATGGCCGATGGCCGGAGCATCCTTCATGAAGAATGAGCCGAAATACGTCCCGTGGCGTTCCGGGCAAAAATAGACATCCGCTTCAAGCGAACCGGCATACCAACTGAATAGGTCGCTGGCATAGGTCATGATGGCCACCATATCTACATCCTTGCCTAGAGCGGTCTTTTTGGCTTCGACAGCCGATTTGATAGGGTCAACGCTGGTGTCCGGCCAGGAACTCCACCCTTTGCCCTTCATATTGGCCAGATATGCATTCTGAGTAGCCGAGAGCGAGTTGAGGACTGTTGCATACAGCACGGCCCGGTCGTAGCTGACCTGTCCGTCGATTAGATAAAGTTCCTTTGAAGCCGCCTTGACAGCAGCCAGGCTAAGTCCGGTTGTTCCGCCCGGGAGATCGCTATCCATGAGACGACGGAAGGCTTTCATCAGCGGGAACCTCTTGGCTCCGTACAGTGTAAAATCACTGTTCTGGCTCTTAGCCAAAACAGCCAACTGTGCCAGCTGTGCATCGCTAAGAATGTACATTACGTTTTCGGCTACGCGGGTCAGGAAGCTGGTATTGTGCCCCATGTTGTCCGGATCGTTGTCGCGCAGGTACTGGAAGCCGGTATAGTCGGCAATCTTACCGGGAGGGAAGAAGGACTGTGATCCAAGGTTTCCGGTCACCATTGCCATTGCCGAGAAAGCGATGGTGGTGTTCTGGGCCTGGTCGGAGAGAGTCTGAGCCATATTCATGGAGACACCCTTTGTGTTCAGGGTGATGGCTCCGGCATTGGTTATAGCGCCGGCTGTCACCGTTATTGAAGAGCATGTGCCCTGATACGTTTCGCTTCCGGACGCATCCAACCCTTTCACTGTCACGGTCCGGTTTGTGCCGACCGGCACACCGGTGATCGTTACGGTATCGTTAACAATACTTGCCACACTGAAATCCTGCTGAATAGGTGCTGTGATATCAGCAGCCGTGACGCTAACCCTCACCGTGGTAACACCGGCAGGGATGGCGGATACGCCCTTGGCCGTGGATTTGGCATTGGCGCTGCTGAGTCCGACTGTTATCGAACCGGTGGCTTGAGATGATGTGCCGGTTGAACTGCTGGTACTGCCGGAGTCACCAGAACCGCCACCACCGCAAGCTGCAATAAAGGAAAGAAGGCAGATGGCCAAAATAGATTTCAGGATGTTGATAACGTTGGTTTTCATGGCTGTCTCCTTTGCGATCATTAAGACTTCATTAAGCGCTAGAACAGTAAAATGTAGAGCTGGTAGGCTATCCCAATGATTCCAGCCACCGGGTATGTAATCGATGCAATTTTGTCTTCAGTGCTGAGCTCTTTTACTGCTGTGTGATCCTGGATTGCGTAACAGCTCTGATGTACCGTTCTGTAGTTCGTGTAGTAAGTCATGACTCACCTCCGTAATGCCTGTACTGTTGAGTTCAGCATACTCCGGACTAATTTAAAGTAGTGTTAAGATGCCGGAACATTTGGTAAAGTTTTGTAAACTTCGCCTCGCTATTCTTTACAAATATTTACAAACAAACTGCGATTTAGCGTTTATAGTGAAGACGGATAAAGATGTTAGGGAGATAACCATGGACAACATTCTGATAATCGATGATGACAAGGATTTATGTGATCTTCTCTGCGACTACCTCACCCCGGAAGGGTTTACGGTTGAAGCGACTCACAACGGACTGGAGGGGGTTGACCGGGCGCTTTCAGGGCAGTATTCACTGGTAGTACTGGATGTTATGCTGCCAGGTATCAATGGTTTTGAAGTCCTGCGGCGGATACGGGCGGTATCTGCCGTCTCCGTTCTTATGCTGACGGCTCGCGGGGAGGAAGTGGATCGTATTGTGGGGCTGGAGATCGGAGCTGACGATTACCTGCCCAAGCCATTCAACCCGCGTGAACTGGTGGCCAGAATCCGGGCCGTGCTGCGCAGGACTGAAGGCAAGCAACAAACTCAAGCCGATCCGGGCAGGCTTATCGTCGGGGATATTGAGCTTATCTCAGGTACCCGCACTGTATTGCGTGCCGGACAGAAGGTTGAGCTTACTACCGTTGAGTTTGCCATTCTGGAAACCCTGCTGAGACAGGCAGGGCAGGTGGTTAGCCGTGATGATCTGGTGAAGCAGGCCCTGGGACGTAATCTCTCTGCTTATGACAGAAGCATCGATGTGCATGTCAGCAGCCTGCGCAAAAAACTGGGGCCGCGGGCCGAAGAATCTGACCGGATTAAAACAATCCGCAGCATCGGCTACCAGTATTCGGCGGAAACTTAGAAAGAGAACTATTATGATTATTCGAAAAAGCATACTTCTCTGTTTAAAGACCAGCAGCCCCCATTTGATCTTCATCTGCGTGCTATTACTTGCCTGCACCGTTACAGCCGAATCCGTCATTGCAGCGACTGTCAATTTGCCTGAGCAGGATCGCCCTATCCAGACAAGACAGATGCCGTCATCTAATGATCAGGAACAGCGTCTGCGCCGAACTCCGCCTCGTCGGGCTATCGAGGCTTGTGATGGCAAAAAGGAGGGCGATCCATGTTCTGTTAACACCCCTAATGGCTTGAGAGAGGGGTCCTGTTTGTCTGGTAGCGAGAATATATTTGCCTGTCGGCCGCGTCAGAATGCCTCGCCTACGGAGGCCAGAGATCCGAGCTCTGAGCAAAGGCCTGAATCCAAAGCATCATCACAGCCTGAGGCGCATAACATAACCGAGTCACTTAAGCCAACAGGGCCGCAGCACGCTAGCCCGGCAGTTTCGCCTGTGAAAGATTCACCTGTAAGCCCGCCTCAAAACGTCCCATCAATAAAACCAGAATCGTTTTCATCCCCACCGCCGACACCTCCGCTGCCCCTGCCGGACGGTATAATTGACCAGCTTAGTCGTAATATCAGCGGTTTTGGTTCCTGCCTTGTCGCGGCCATAATTGCGGCCGGACTGACATGGTACGGTTTCTTCAAGTATTCCACCCTGCCGCTGCGAAGATTGAGGAAGGTCACCCAGCAATTGGCAGGTGGAGATCTCTCTGCACGTGTCGGTGAAGGATTGCTCCATCGAAAGAACGAGGTGGTGGATCTGGGGCGTGATGTGGATCGGATGGCTGAACGGATCGAAAGCCTGGTGGGCGCCCATCAGCGGCTGATCCGCGATGTCTCGCACGAGTTGCGCTCTCCTCTAGCGCGCCTGAATGTGGCTCTGGAACTGGCAAGGCAATCAGCCGGTCCGACTCACTCGGCTCCTTTTGACAGGATCGAGCGGGAATCAGAGCGCTTGAATGAACTGATCGGCCAGCTTCTGATGCTTACCAAGCTGGAAAGCGAAAGCGGTATGCTTAAAAGAACGGATATTGATATAAGCGATCTGATTGCAGAGATTGCCCATGATGTGGATTATGAAGCCCGCAACCTTAACCGGCGTGTAGAGATTGTGAAAAATGAATCGGTACAATTTGCGGGGAACAGGGAGATGCTGCGTCAGGCGTTCGAAAACGTAATCCGTAATGCGGTTCGATATACCTCTGACGATACCGCAGTAGAAATTATGTGCTGCCGCAGGGTTGGCAAGGGCCGCTCATTGGGTCATATCGAAATAAGGGATCACGGCCCCGGCGTTCCGGAGTCAGAAATATTCAACATTTTCCGGCCGTTCTACCGGGTGGCAGACGCGCGCGAACGACAAAGCGGCGGTACGGGGGTCGGGCTGGCTATCTCCGACCGGGCTGTAAGGCTGCATGGCGGAAGCATCCGGGCAATGAATGCAACCGGAGACGGATTGATAGTAGAAATTGAGCTGCCGCTGGATCAGGGTTAGGTGCCTATCTACTTCGGTTTCCTGCTCTTCTCCGGCACCGGCAGTTTGAGCAATTGCAACACCTGAGTCATATCGCTCCAGACATCCCAGAATGAATCTGAATTCCCTCCGGTGCGCAACAAATAGGAAGGGTGATAGGTCGGCATGAGCGGGATGCCGTGGAAGTCGCGGAACCTGCCGCGCAGCCTTGAGATCGGATCTTTGCAGGCCAGCAGGGTATGGCTGGCAGGCTTGCCGAGGGCCACAATCACTTCGGGATTAATTGAGCGCAACTGTCTAAGGAGGAATGGCGAACAAGCTGCGATCTCATCCGGCTCCGGATCACGATTTCCGGGAGGACGGCACTTGACAATATTGCAGATATAGACCTCTTCCCTGGTCAATCCCATGGCCGTGATGAGTCGATTCAGCACGCCACCCGCCCTTCCGACGAACGGTTCTCCTTTTTCATCTTCATCCGCTCCGGGCCCCTCGCCGACAAAAACCAGTCTGGCTTTGGGGGTGCCGACACCGAATACCAGATTTTTTCTGGTTGAGCCGAGTTTACAGCGCTGACAGTCACCCAGATTTTTTCTGATCTGCTCCAGAGTTTCATGCTTCTCTGCAGATGACGGCGTTACTGCCGCATTCATGACCGTGCCGGATGATTCCGGGACAGCTATGGGAGCTGACTCGCGTGACAAAACGAGCGTAGCCGAGTCGGCAGGAATGCCATCCACTCCGCTTTCCTGAAGCTCCTCCAGATAAGCGCCCAAGGATGCCCAAAGCTGAGACTGAACCGAATGTGTGATCACCGATAGTGCTCCCGCCTGTCAATTTTGTGTGCAACGCAATATAATCTGGCGTAGAATCGAAAGCAAGAACTTCACTGACAAGATGAAAGACATCTGATGCTTCTCCTGCTCACCGCAATTATGACTATTCTGTTTCCGGGCGATGCTCTGGCATGGGGTGGCGGCATTCACCTGCAGCTGGGTGCCAATGTGCTGGCCAACCCCGGCTCACTCTCGGCTGGACTGGCAGCTCTTCTGGCGGCCCATCCGCGTGACTTTCTGTACGGATGCATTGCAGCAGATATTACCGTAGGCAAGAAATTCACCCACTATCTGCTGAATTGTCACCGCTGGGGCATCGGACAGAAGATCCTGAAAAATGCCGATACCGATCGACAGCGAGCCTGCGCCTACGGTTATCTGTGTCATCTTGCCGCGGACGTAATCGCACATAATTACTATGTTCCTCACAAGATCATTCGATCATTTGCCACTGTTACAATGAAGCATGCCTATTGGGAGATGCGTTTTGAAACCTTCGTCGACAAGGATATCTGGGAGTTGGCCCGGGATGTCTGCCGTGCTGACCAGCAGGCCAACGACAAACTTCTGCGCAGCGTGCTGACAACAACGATATTCTCCTTCGGTACCAACAAGCGGATTTTTAACTCGATCATGCTGCTGTCAAGACTTGAGAAATGGCAGCAGGCCATGCGAACCCTGTCAGTCAGTTCCCGCTACAAACTGGCCGAAAGTGACCGGGATGAATACTTCAAGCTGACAAGTGAAGCGGTATTTGATTTTCTGCAAAATCCTGAAGAATCAAAACTTCTGAAGGCGGACCCTACCGGAGAAAAAGCCCTTGCGGCCGCGGACGCGCTACGAAAAAACCTGAGACTGCTCTTTCAAAACGGACGGATAACAAAAACGGAGGGGTTTGAGCAGGTGGAAAAGCTCAGGGGCAGTTTGCGAGCATCACTGGATAAACCGGATTTACTGAAAGGATTGTACAGTGGATGATTTTGAAACACAGAGACACGGAGAACACAGAGAAATCTTTATGAAAACAATCTTTCAGCTAACCTTTCTGGCAGCTTCAGAAAACTGTGAGAAACACGACGTAACCATCTGATTTAATTTTTCATTTTGCCTCTGTGTCCTCTGTGCCTCTGTGTTAAACTGCTTATTGTAGGTTAATAGCATTCCGGCTTGCGGTCCTTGAAACATGGTATCTGAGCCCGCCAATCCGTCATGACCTGCATATCCAGTCCTTCCAGAAGTTCGCACTCTTCCTCTCCCGCCTCTTTCAGAACGTCACCCTTGGGGTTGATGATCATACTCATGCCGAAGAAATCCAGCTTGCCGATCAACCCGCAGGCATTGCAGGAAACAATAAAGAGCTGGTTCTCCATGGCTCGTGCCCGGATCAAGGTACGCCAGTGTTCCTGGCGCGGCTTGGGCCACTGGGCCGGCACGCAGAGCACCTGAGCCCCCTCCAGTGCCAGACGGCGGGACAGCTCGGGAAATCGGAGGTCGTAGCAGATGATCACGCCTATCTTGCCGATGGAGGTGTCCGCCAGCAGCCAGGAATCCCCTCCCGAGAAAGCCTGATCTTCACCTAGCAGTGAGAAGAGGTGGATCTTGCGGTAAACACCGGCCAGACGCCCATTATCGATCAGATAAACCGTGTTGAATACTTTGTCGCCATTCGGCTCCGGCATGCTGCCAACAATCACCAATCTGTGACGGGCCGACAATTCCAGCAGTTCTTCCACGATCCCGGCTGTACGCAACGCCAGCTCATTCAGGTTTTTGTAGGAAAAGCCGGTCGACCACATCTCCGGCAGCACAGCCAGATTGGCCCCTTGGCCGGCCACACGGGCCAGCGCCTGGCGCATGTAATCCAGATTGGCATCCACATCACCCTGTTTGACGTTAAACTGTATGGCAGCCGCATGTATCAACTTGCTCACCTCGTCAATTGCGAATTCAGATAGGCATTGATGATATCCAGCCGTATTTCGCGGGGCTTGCTGGTGCCATCGCTGGGAGCGATCATCCCCTCATGCTCCATCATTTCAACAATGCGGGCGGCACGGTTATAGCCGATGCGCAGGCGGCGCTGGACCATCGAGATGCTGGCCTGTTTTGTTTCGGCAACGATGCGCAGGGCATCTTCCCAGCGCTCATCCTGCTCCTGATCATCACCGTCACCACTCTTCTCGTCCGAATCCTTCATCTCTAGAATCGACTTCTCGTAA